>NZ_JBEXCW010000169.1:0-9092 GCF_040605435.1 Streptomyces sp. NPDC005574 | reverse complement strand
GGCCAGCTTCGCCTGCGGGGCACGGGCCGCCCACTGCCAGATCGCAGCGATCGAGTCACCGCCGATCACCAGCGTCGCGCACGCGGTCAAGGCCAGGATCACCACGAGGGCGTGGCGCCGGCCGCGCTTCGCGCGCAGGTCGGGGACCTGCCGCAACCTGCTGACCAGCTCGGACTCTACTACTGCCGGGTCAGTGGCGAGCTCTGTCTCCCACAGGGCAAGGTCCGCGAGCTGGCCAACGGCAGGGGGGATCGGCGAAGATACGGGCACGAGCGCGACTCCTGTGACGATCTTTTGGCGTAGAGACCTGAAAGATCATCAGAAGTCGCGCTCGTCCTGCAACTAGCCACATCAAAACGGGGCAGAACCACTCAAGGGACAACTACGCCGGGGCCGTGCCACGCAGGCCGCTACCGCGATCCAGATAGCGGCCGCAATGATCGGCAAGCCATATTCATGGGGCGGCGGAAACGCGCACGGTCCGAGCACCGGCGTGTGCTGCTCCCCAGGTGGCCATTCCGGGAAGAAAATCACCGGTTTCGACTGCTCCGGGCTCACGCTCTACGCCTACGCGAAAGCGGGAATCAGCCTGCCCCGCACGGCAGCCCAGCAGTACGCCGCATCCGAGCCGGTCAAACCCGGCGAGGTTCAGCCGGGAGACCTCGTTTTCTACGGAACAAGCGCCACCAGCATTCACCACGTCGGAATTGCCATCGGGGGCGGCTGGATTATCGACGCCCCCCGGCCCGGCACAAAAGTCCGCATCGACCCCATGGACACGATGACCGACCTGGTCGCCGTCGCCCGCCCCGTCACCCACCACACTGAGGAGATCTGACCCATGGCTGCTGCCAAGTTCTTCAACCTCGCCAAGCCCGTCGACATGAGCGCGGGTTTCAAGGACTTTTTCGACACGATCGGCCTGACCGGTGGAGGTCTGGTCACCAAGGCCATCGCCGCCGTGATCGCCGTGATCGCGCTGAAGATGCTGTTCTCCGTCGCCGGTGACCCCAAGGGCGCACTGCGCAAGGGCTCGCTCGCGCTCGGCACCCTGTTCGTCGCCGTGGTCCTGGCCCTCTACGGCAGTGAGCTGTTCTCCACGGTCACCCAGGCCAAGGGCTGACCGCGATGGCCGACAAGGACGACCCGTGCGACCTGTTGAAAGGAACGCCGGGATACGAGTTCTGCCGGAGTGACCACCAAAGCGGTGGTCACTCCGGCGCCGGCGGAAGCGGCCTCACCGACGACGCTGCCGACAACGTGACGAAGCTGGCGAACAGCCTGATCAACAAGATCAAGGGCTTGACCGCTCCTCGGGACGCTTGGGCCCCGAAGAGCACGGACAACTGGCTCTATCAGCAGTTTCTCTGGCTCGGTCAACACCTCGCGGTCTCGATTTTCGTATGCGTGGTCGTCGTCTGCGCCCTGACGGCATGGCAGGGCGCACCGCGCATGCGGCAGATGGGAGCCTCCACCGGGTGGACCCTGGCGGCCGTGGCTGGCATGGCATCCGTGCCGGGTGCGGTCATGCTGCTGAACCGGGCGGTCAGCTCCGCATTCACGGCCATGTTCGCCACCGACGAGACCACATTGTTCGGTGCGATCAGCGAGGACATGAAGACCGGGGCCGATGCCAACCCGATCGGCAAGCTGCTGATGCTCGCCGCTCTCGTGGTCGCGTTGGCGTTCGCAGCGCTCGTGTTCATGACGCGGCAGCTCGGCATCCTGCTCTTCGTGTGCATGGCGCCGCTCGTGCTGGCGTCACTGGCGCGCGGTGGCGACACCTCGGCAGTCAAAGCATGGGCAACTCGCCTGCTCGGCTTGATGTTCGCGCCGTTCGCTCTGCTCCTGCTCTCGCCTTTCGTGCAACTGGCTCAGGGGTCGCTCGTGGTCGACGGGGTGCTCCTGGTCGCCGCGGACGCGCTGATGCTGCGGATGGTTTTCCACGGCGTCCCGTGGTTCGGCCCAAGGGTCGCCCGCGGCGCGAGGTCGTTCGTGGAGAACCGTACGGACAGCCGGCTGGCGCACGCTGTGGTGCGGGCCGGGGCGCCGGACGCGTACGAGAGGGAGAACGCCCCCGCCCGGCTGCGCACGATCGACACCCCCGGCCGGGCGCTGCACCAGGACCGGGGCGTGCTGCTCGCCTCCTACGGGATCAAGCAGCGCAATCGTGGCAGCCAGCTCACCACGGCATCCACCATCACCCAGGTTCGCGAACGCGCGGAGCGCACTGCGGCCCTCAGCCATGAACGCAAGCAGGCGCGCGAGGCCGGCCAGACACAGCCCGCCAGTTCGCCCGCCCCGGCTGTCGGGTCACAGCGCACGCCCCCGGCCGTACGCAGGGCCGGACCGCGCGGGGCGGCACCGACCCCGCCGCATTCGGGCCAGACACCCAACCCATAACCCGTCCGTCTCCCGGGCCCGGCGCTCACCTGCACCACGGGTGAGCGCCGGGCCCGGAACCCGGATGGTTCCCCAGCTCGAAGGAGAGCACTGTGTACTTTCTGACTCCCGGCTACCGGGTTCCCGCTCTCCAGCGGGGACTCAGCCCTGTCGAGACTCTGCTGACCAAGGCCAACGCTGGACTCGGCGGCGCGGTTCTGATGTCGGCGATGCTCACACCGCCGCCGATCTGGACGTTCGGCGCGGTCGGCGCGGCCGCCGCGCTGCTGAATGTGGCGCCGGGGCCGCGCTCGGTCGGGCGGTGGGCGGCCGTCGGCTACCGGCATCTGCGCGAACGCATCACACCTGCCGCTGTGTTCAGCAACGCGGGCGCGACCGCGACATGGGCCCTGTACCCGGACCACGGCACCATGCAGGACGACCAGCGCCGCGCCGCGTTCCATGAAGCGTTCGATCGCGCCCTGGTGTTCGCCGGCGGCCAGGCCCGCGCTGCGGGCGTCCAGGTCCACGTCACCCACCACGCCACCACCGGCGAATACGTGGACCACACCCAGACCGTCTCCGTCCACGTCCCCAAGGGCCTCACCGGGCAGCCCGCCCGCGTCCTGGACACCCTGGCCGCGGAGTTCGCCTCCCTCGGTGCGCTCACCCCGCTCACCCCCGAGCCGATCCCCACCGTCGTCGGGCGCGGACCGGGGTGGGTCGCACTCGACGACGGCAGGCACGCCTCGACCGCCCGGATCACCGCGTGGCCCGAGCAGACGGGCGGTGACCTCATGCCGAACCTGCTCCTCGGCAACGCCGCCGACCGCTCGCTCGCAGTGCTCTACAGGCCACTGCCGATCGGCCAGTCCCGCCGCTCCGCGAAATGGCAGAGGGCCGCGAGTGAGGCGTTCACCGCCGACAAGGTGAAGGCCGACGCGCAGGATCTCGCCTCCGGCACCGCGCACGGCGCGCTGGTCCAGGGCGCCACCCTCGTAGACGTCGACGCCTACCTGACCGTGTGGGGCGACAGCCCCGAGGCCGTAACAGATGCCCGCTGGCAGACCTCCCTCATCGCCGACCGGTACCGCATTCGGCTCGACTGGCTGCCTGGTCAGCAGCACCGCGCCCACGTGATGACCAGCCCGCACGGAGCCTCCACCAGGAAAGGGGCGATCCTCTGATGATTCGCATTCCCTCCAACCACGCCGCCATCACCGCCCCGCTCATCGCGTCCAACATCCAATTCCCCGGCATCCCGATCGGCCGCTCCCTCCTCGACGGCCGACCTTTCCACCTCTCCCCTGTCCAGGCCGATGAGAGGTTCCTTCAGTCCACCAACTCTCTTGGTCTTGGCGGCCTCGGCTCGGGTAAGAGCACCACGGCCAAAGCGACGATCCGGCGCGAGATCCTCCAGCACGGACATCAGGCCGTCGTCATCGACTCCTTCGGTGAAGACAGCACCGGCGGTGAATGGGCGCCTCTGGTCCGCTCCCTGGGAGGCCGGGTCATCGAGGCCGGCAATTTCACCCTGAACCCGGTCAGCAGTGTGTTGCCGCCGGACGTTCGCGAGCATCTGGTGCGTTCACTGATCCTGGCGGTTGAGCCCGGCGCGCTGACCCACCATGCCGCTCACGCGCTCCAGCACGCCCTCAATCACCCCAAGTCGACATCGCTGAACGGCGTGGTCGACGCGCTGGTCAGCCCCGAGGACGGCCGGTGGCCGGCCGTGAAACTAGCCGAGTGGGGAGAGGGCGCGGCGATGGCCCTGTCCCGCTACACCGAGGGCAGCCTCACAGGCTTGTTCGACGGCCAGGACGCGAGCCTGCCCGAAACCGACCTGCCCATCCTGAGCTTCGATTTTTCCAAGCTGGACCGCAATTCGCCGGCAATCCCCTCACTGATGGCGGCGGTCTCATGCTGGCTGGAGCACGTGTGGCTTCCGCAGTCGACGGCCGTGCACCGGCACCTCGTCCTCGAAGAGGCCTGGCAGATCCTGCTCTCATCAAACACAACCGAGCTGATCCAGCGGCAGGTCAAGAACAGCCGCAAAGCTGCGCTCTCATTGAAGGTCGTAATGCACACGCTGTCCGACCTCGGTGAGGGCCGCGCGCAGGACCTGGCCCGGCTTTGCGAAATCGCCCACGTCGGGCGCCTCGGCCCTCCCGAGGCCGCCGCCGTCGGAGCCCTCCTCGGACTGCCTGCCTGGGCAGTGGCGCGGATCCCGATGCTGGAGCCAGGGCAGGCGGTGTGGAAGATCGGCCCGGACTACGTCGACATCATCCAGACCACCCTCAGCGACGAGGAAGCCGAACTCTTCGACACATCCTCCCGGCGCCGCAAGGCACAGCAGGCCGGACAGGCCGCAGTCGCCGAAGCCGAAACCGTGGTGGACGACGCCCCGGCGCCGGCGCACCTCCCGTTCGCTGCCGAGGACGTCTACGCCGGACTCGGCGAGGACCAGAACATCCTCCCAGCGCCGCGCGAGTCCGAGGCAGCGACCGATGATGCATGGGGGTGGGACATGCCTCCGAATGTCATCGACATCGACACCCGGCACAGCGCAGTCATCCAGGCCGCGACGGAGGGCCGGTTCAGTGAGGCGGCAGAGCTGGCGGCGATCGGGGAACGGCAGGACATCACCGCGCACGGTCTCCACTCCGACCAGGCCACGGCGTGGCTGTCCACCCGGGCCCGGGTCGCAGATGTGTCCGGAAGGCCCGACCAGGCAAGGGAGTTGCGCGCTACCGTCGCTCGCATGGGCAAAGACGACGCGCAGTGGTTCGAGAGCACTGACAGCCCGGCGCCCGCGTGGCACAGCGTTCCTCCACAGCCTCTGGCAAAGGAACCCCGGAAGGACGAACAGCTGACAGGATCACGCCGCCGGGTGTGGCCGGTCGTCGCCACCATTGCCGCCCTGTCGCTCACCGGGGTAGGAGTGTGGCAGCACGCTCACGATCAGCAGGACGCCAAGGACCGTGAACAGAAGGCTGCCGCATACAAGGGACGCTCGGGGGCGACCCTTCGTATCGATGGAGTCTCCGCTGACGTCGTCGCTCAGTGGAGTAACGACAGAGACCATGTCGTGGTCGAACTACGGAGTTATTTCGACCGCAACGCGCGATTCCTCCGGATCGACGGATCAGGCAAGAGTGCCCATAACTCGAAGGGGAAGGACTTCTACCCCAAGGATCCCGAGATCTCCCTACCTGTCGTTGATCCGCTTGCCGACGTGACCGTCCGCATCGCTGTAGGAGGCAGGACGTGGAAGGAAGGGTCCCGCGCCGAGTCGCGCAGCATCCGCCTCTCTCCCACAGGCGTCGCCTACGACGCTGAGACCGGAGAGGAACTTCGGTCAGATCTCGGCTGACGCCCCGTTCCACCAACGCTGATGGCTCGCACCCGCCAGGTGCGGGCCATCAGCGTTTCTGAGTGCTCCGCCCGGTCCTCGCTCCGCCCGGCGGGTACCGCGAGCACCGGACAGGCCACCCGGCCGAAGCACCACCCCTGCCGACATTCGAAGGAGAAATCATTCGTGGCGAAGGGCCCCGCCGGCATAGGCACTTTGACCGAGCCCCCGCAGCCGACCTGGTGGCGAGCCAATCGGCACAAGGTGCTGCTGACGGTCGGCTACTGGATCGGTCTCCACCTGCACGGTGAACCGGCGAGCCCGCCGGCCACCCCGAGCCCGGGCTACACCAGCCCCGGCCCGCTGCACATCACGCCCCGTTCCACCTGACCCGCTCGCCGCGGCCCCTGCGCCCCGCTCGCTGTATCCCGGCGGGCGGGGCGCAGGTCTGTCCGTACACACCGCGTTCTGGAGGACCTGCTGATGCTCATCCCCCGCCCGCGCCGCCGGATCGGCCGGCCCCGCCCGCAGCGCCCCGGTCCCCGCTATCCGCAGCGCCCGACTCGCCTGCCCGGCATCTGGAGGCGGTGATGCGCCGCTGTTCCGCCCGCCGCCGCTGCACCGAAGAAAAGAAGCGGCTTCTGCGTGGTGTGCAGGGCCTGCCGGAGTACGACCGTGGCAGCTGCCCCGACTATCTCCTCACCCGCCGCCAGGTCCGCGACCGCAGCCTCTCGCCGGGACACGAGCCGGTGGGCATCCTGCGCTGCACACGCTGCCGCTACACGCCGCAGTGGTCGTGCACCCATCCCGGCCGGGCCTGGCTGTACGACGTGCGTCTGACCCGGCCCAAGCGGGTGCCCACCCTCGCTCAGGAGTGGGCGCTGGACCGGGCGATGGCAGCACGCCAGACCTGCCCGCGGCCCACCTGTGGCCGCCGCTACATCTACGTCCTGCCTCTGCGCACCCTCGGTTGCTGCCTCGAATGCCATGACGGCACGCCCGCCGACCCCAGCACCTACACCCTGCCGCCGGCTGCGCACCAGCTGGCGGCTGACCTTCAAGGAGCGTCCCGGTGAGCTTGCATTGGTTCTCCCGCCCGCCCCCTGCACACCTCGGACCGGCCGTCCCTGAACCGGCTGCCTCGCGGCCGGATGGCCATTCGTGGTCGCGGGCAGCGGATGCGGCTTGTGAGGCCGTCGCCCAGGAGATCGGCCGGACGGACGGCAAGGCTTCTTTGCTGCTGGCGTTCGACGGCGCGCTGCTGGCCGGCCTTGCATCCCTCGCCCCGCGAGGCCTGCCCCTGTTAACGGTCGGGGTGGGCGCGGCAGCCGTGCTGGCGCTGGCCGGGGCGGCCGTGCTGCTGCTCTTGGTCGTCCGGCCTCGTCTCGGGGGCACCAACCGCGCGTCTTTCCCGTACTGGGCGCAGCTCGATGACGCAGGGATCCGTGACTGCCTGCAGTACGACATGCGCCTTGCCCGCATCCGGGTGCTGTCCGTCCTGGTGATGGCCAAGTACCGCCGGTTGCAGGGCGCAGTCGATCTCAGCCTGGCCGCTCTGGTCCTGCTCGCCCTGGCCGCCGCCACCACCCTGACCTGATCGCGCGGCCCACCCGCCAGCCACTGGCAACAACACCCCTCTTTGTGAAGGAGATCGATATGGCTGTCCTGTTCGATGGCGAGCTCAGTGAGAACGTCCTGGTGGTGCTGATCGGGCCTGCCGGTGCCGGGAAGTCGACGCTGGCCGCCACCTGGCCCGCCTCCCAGGTGCTCAGCCTCGACACCTTGCGTGCGGCGGTCAGCGACGACGCCGGCGACCAGGGTGCGACCGCAGACGCGGTCGACGTCCTGCACCTGCTGCTGGAGTACCGGATGGCCCGCAAGGCCACCACGATCATCGACGCAACGAATGTCACCGCAGCCGCCCGCGCGCCCCTGGTCGCTGCCGCGAAGCGGCACGGTGTGCGCTGCGTCGCGGTCCTGGTAGCGACGCCCGCTGAGGTGTGTGTCGAGCGGCAGGACCCGCGCCCGGCCAACCGCAGCGTTCCCGCCGACACGGTGCGCGCCCAGCACAAGGCCATGGTCCAGGCCTACAGCTCCCTGCCCCGCGAGGGCTTCGATCAGGTGGTCTTCGCAGACAGCCTCTACCGGCTGGAGCCGCTCCTGCAGCGCCTGTCCGAGGGCCGCGAAGCCGACCTCGGACGCGGCGCAAACGTCGGCCTGGGTGACCTGCTCCTGGTGCGCGGCTTCTTCGGCCCGGAGATTCTGCCGCTGTGGCGGTGGCGGCCGGGTTCGGACCTGGTGGGCGGCCGGGACCGTGCCGCACAGATCAGCCTCGGACAGCAGTACCTGACCCTCGCCTTCCGCGCCGACGCTGACGGGGAGGGCGAGGTCGGATTCGACGTGGCGCTGCCCTGCCCAGTGGATGACGAGTGCGTGGGCCGGGCCTGGGCGCCGGTCTACTCGGTCACCGACCTGTACCGGGCACTGACCGGCGCCATGGACAACGACCCGACCATCGTCTGCACCGTCCACGGATTCGCCGACGCCGACCAGGAGGCCGACTGACCACGCCGCGCAGCAGCTCGCGGAGGCCGGCCTGTAACGCGGGAACGATCCCGACCCGCCCCCTGAACTGGCTCGGGGTGGCCGACCACGACCGAGCCTCGTTCCCGTACTGGGCCGGCCTGGACGACCACGAGATCGTCGCCTGCATGCAGGGCGACACCCGAGCCGCCCGCATCCGCGCGCTGTCCCGGATCGCAGTCGGCACGCAGGGGACACCCGCCGCCAGACGAGGTGATCAGCGCCACTGGATCACATGAAGTCGAAGTCGGGTTCCCAGTCGTCATCCGCCTCTGGCTGCCCGGTAGGACCCGCGCTGACCCGCGCCAGCGCGGGTCATGCCCGAGAGATCAGGGCTGATCTACACGGCTGCGCTGGCGGTAGGCAGCGGGAGTTGAGGAGTACGAGGGGGATCTGGTGTTCCCCTGGATACGTACGGTGATCACGGCGTGGGAGCGGCCGCCGGGTTCGGCTGGGGGTACCTCGGTGACGCGAAGGCACTGGTGGAGCGGAGCTTTGCGGGTTTTGGGGGTGAGGTCGAGGACAACGAGAAAACCCACGGGGATATCAGTGGGAGCAATAGTCAAGAGTTGTGGATCAGTTGAGGGGGTTCATGCTGCGAGGGTCTCGTCTTGTTCGGCGAGGTGACCGTTCTCGAAGCGGGTGCCTGCTCGGACGAGGGCGACGAGGTGGGGTGCGGTGCGGAACCTGTCAACGTGATCAAGGCAGGTAGGTCGTTCTATCGCTGTGCCGGGATCGTTTGGTCGTCGGGCTGGGGTTGGTCGGGCTTGTTGAT
>NZ_JBEXCW010000168.1:0-9249 GCF_040605435.1 Streptomyces sp. NPDC005574 | reverse complement strand
GAACAGGCCCCGCCCGCCCGGCTCGCCCAACTGATCCGCGGACACTGGACGGTCGAGGCCCTGCACCACGTCCGAGACGTCACCTTCGCCGAGGACGCCTCCCAGTTGCGGACCGGGAACACACCCCAGGCGATGGCGACTTACAGAAACCTCGCGATCGGAGCCCTCCGTCTCGCCGGCGTCCGCAACATCGCCGCCGGCCTCCGCCGGACAGCCAGGGACCAAACCCGCACCCTCACCCATCTCGGCCTCACGTGATCAAAAAGGACGAGGTCCGACTACGCCGAAGCCCTGCTACGGGAACCGCTACGAGCAGGCACTCGTCCGTGGCATTTTCGGCCACCCACCGGCAGCACCCGTATGCGCCGCGTAACCTCACGAGTATGGGGGCATCCGTATCCGACGCAGCTCAGGACGCCGACGAGGAGGCGCGCCGACGGCTGAATGCGTACACGTACCTCAGCGCACCCGAGCGGCTGGAGCACGTCGCGATCATGCGGGTCTTCTGCGGGACACTGCTGGCGGATCTTGCCGTCCCGGACATCATGGCGAAACTGCGCCAGGCCGGCGGTTTCACCACAGGACTCGACGCCGACACCCTCACGGTCCGGCTGGAACAGCTGGTGCAGTGGGGAAACCTGCTACGTAGCAGCCACACGGTGAACGCGTCCAGCATCAGCCAGTACCAGCGCTCCCGCTCGCGCTACCAGCTGTCGAAACTGGGTGAACGCATCCAGCGGGACGCCGACGGGGTCCTGACCGAGGCCGACGCCGCCCGCGAGGTGAGCAACGAACTGCTGGCACTGGTCGAGCGCGGGCTGCGGGAGCTGGCCGACCTCGTGACCGCGCCGGGCGGCATCGAGCCGCAGGACGGACTGGAGCGGATCAGCACACTGTTCGTGCAGTTCACCGAGTTCGCGGACTCCATACGCGACTTCTACGCCTACCTCGGCCAGGTGCTGTCCCGCTACGACCTGGACAGCGCCGAGTACCAGGGCTTCAAGGAGTTGCTCCTGGACTACGTCGAGGCGATCACGGAGGACGTGGCGTTCCGCGCGCCCCGTATCTCGGGGGCACTGGACACCCTGTGGCCGCACGTACCGGTCCTGCTGGACCGGCTGGACGCCCATGCCCAGGGCCTTGCCGGACTGTCTCCCCAGGGCGAAAGCCGCATGGAGGTCCGGATCCAGCGCAGCCGGGGCCGCGCACTCGCGGACTGGGAGGGCCTGCGCGGCTGGTTCAGCGACATCGACGGCCAGGGCAGCCAGGTCGACCAGCTGCGAGACGCCACCCTGCGCGCGCTGCAGTCACTGCTCGCCAACGCCAAGCGAATGCTGCGGTCGGCCACCGGGGAGATGTCCCGGCGCAAGGATCTGCTGCGGTTGGCCCGCTGGTTCGACGAAGCTGCGCCGAAGGACGCACACGACATCGCTGTCGCCGCCTTCGGACTGTATGGCGCCCGCCATCTGGGGATACCTCCGGCCACCGACGAGGTGGTGCCCGCTTACACGAGCTGGTGGGCCGGGCCAGTGGTCGAGGTGCCGGTGGCTCTGCGGGAGAGGGGAAGCCGCGCCCAGCGCGGCCGGGCCTCCGCGGTGGAGGATCATTCGGCGCAGAAGCAGCGACTGCGAGAGGCCGCCCGGCAACGGGCGGCAGCCCGGGCAGCAGCAGCGGACGAACTACGCAGCGCGTCCGGCCGATTCGCCGAGGTACGCCTCACGTCGGCGGCGTTCGGCCTGCTCCTGGAGCTGCTGGCCACGGCACTCGGAAACGCGCAGCTCAGCAGGAACGTCAGCACGGGCGGGGAGAGGACGGCGGGGTTCGACCTCGACTCGGCCGGCAGTGAAGACGCTGAACTGCGTATCCGGCTCACCGTGCGCCGGACGCCGGGCACGCAAACAATGCTGTACTCGGCCGAAGGCGACCTGCTGCTGGATGACCTGGAGCTGGAAATCGGTCGTATCTCCGCCGCAGTCGATGGCGAAGCTGAGGCGAGCGTGTCATGACCCTTCCCTCGACTCACGACGTGGCCCTGGCCGCCGAACGCCGCACTGCCGCCCGGCTGCTGCTCGCCCACCCGCTGATCCCGTCGGACGGTCCCCATGCCGACCTCTTCCCGCTGATCCGCAGGCACGCCGACTGGCTGGGCAAACGATTCCAGCAGGTGTTCGGCTACCGCCTGCTGGTCGACAGCTCCTACGCCCGGCTGTTCAAGGCGGGGCTGGGGGCGGGCTCGGGACACCGACTGGAACGCTCCACCGGCACCCCCTTCACCCCACACACATACGCTTGCCTCGCGCTGGCCCTGTCCGTGCTGGTGACCGCGCCCGAGCAGATGCTGCTGTCGCAGCTGGTCGCCGATATCAGGGCCGCCGCGGCCGACGCGGGGATCGAGTTGGAGGAGACAGGCCGGGTGGCGGGGAAGCGGACCCTGGTCGCGGCTCTGCGCCAGTTGGTCGGTTGGGGCGTGCTCATCGAGACCGAGGGCCATGTGGCTGCGATTGCGCAGGAGGCGAGCGGAGAAGCCCTGATTACGGTGGATCGGGAGTTGGCACGCGTGGTAGTCGCTGGCCCGCTTTCCCAGGCACGGGACGGCGCCGACCTCGTCCGGCGGGCAGCGGACCCGGGGTTCGGCGGACCGCGCACCTATGTACGTCGGATGCTCGTCGAGACGCCTGTCGTCCAACTCGACGAGCTGACGGACGCCGAGCGTGACTGGCTGCGCACCCGGCAGCGTCGGGAGGCCCAGGCTTTCTCCGAACTGCTTGGTCTGGAGATGGAGATCCGTGCCGAGGGCGTGGCGCTGGTGGATCCCGAGGAGGAGCTGACGGATTTGCACCTGCCGGGCACCGGGACCGTTGCGCAGGCCGCGCTGCTGCTGGCGGAACGGCTTGTGGAACAGCTTCGGCCGCAGGAGCCAGGGCATCCGGCGACCGGCGGGACGCTGGTCATCGGGGTGGCGGTTCCGGACGGCTTGGTGGATGAGGTGCTGGCCGGGCTGATCGCCGAGTACGGGCAGCGCAGCAACTGGCAACGCGGCTATCTGGAGGACCTTCCCTCCCTGCGAGAGGCCGTACTGGACCTGCTGGTCCGCATGCGGCTGATGGTCCGCGCCGGACGGCTGCGCGCCGAGGGCGAAGGATTGCCGGAGGGGTACGTCGAGGAGGCGCCGGACGGACGCACGGTGACCGATGTCCATGGTGCACGGCCCGGCGGCGACGGCTGGGTGCTGCTGGCCGCAGCGGCTCGCTACGCCACCCACGTCACGGTGCGCCCGGCCACCGCAGCCGGAAAAGGCATGGACGTCCAGGAGGAGTTGCCGCTATGACCACCGACGCGCGTGGCCTCGTTCCGCTGCCGCGTTCCGACGCTGCGACAACCGCCGGCCCCGCAACGGCCGGCGGCGCCCGCTTCCGGCTGCACCGGGCGGGCATCCAGAACGTCTGGCAGTACGACGCCCAGGAGTTCTCCTTCGGCGACGGACGGCTGCTGCTGCGCGGCAAGAACGGCGCGGGCAAGTCCAAGGCCCTGGAGCTGCTGCTCCCGTATCTTCTGGACGGCGACTCCCGTGCACTGGACGCGACAGGCACCGGCCGCACCACGCTCGCCTGGCTGATGCTGGACGGGTTCGAGCAGACCAACCGTCTCGGGTACCTGTGGGTGGAGTTCCGGAGCACGGCCGACGACGGCGGTCACCGCCACCTGACGCTCGGTGCCGCCATCCGCGCCTCGAAGTCGACGCAGAAGGCGCTGCCGACGTTCTTCGTCACCCCGCTGCGGATCGGTGAGGACCTGCACCTGGTCGAGGCCGGTAAGCCGCTGCCGGTCGACCGGCTCAAGGAGATCGTCGGCCCCGACAACACGACCGACCGCGCGGTCCAGCACCGTGCGCGTGTGGCCCGGGAACTGTTCGGCATCACCGATGCGACGCGCTACCGCAACCTCACCCAGCTCCTCCACCGGCTGCGGCGCCCGACGGTCGGCGACCGCATCGAACACGGGGGGCTGGCCTCCCTGCTCAGCGAGACCCTACCGGGGCTCGATGAGGACGTGGTCGAGAAGGTGGCGCGTAACCTCCACGACCTTGACGCCGTACGAGACGAACTCGGCCGCCTGGAACGCACCGACGCGGCCCTGCGCACGTTCCTCACCAGTTACCGCAGCTACCTGGCCGGCGTCCTGCGCACTTCCGCCCAGAGAGTGAGCCACGAGCTGGGCGTCCTCGCACAGCGGCGCCGGGCTACCGGAGACGCCGCACAGCGGACGAGCGACCTGAGGACCCAGGAGGAGGAGTCGGAGGGCCGACTGGAGACCCTGCGCGAGGAGGAACAAGCCGCCCGGATCGACCTGGCCGCCCTGCACGCCAGTCACGCCTACCGCAGCCTGCGTGAACTGTCGGAACGCCGCAGTGTGGTGGAGGCGCTGCATACCGCGGCCGTGGCCGCGTTCACCACCCTGCACAACGCACACGAAGCGGAGGAGAGCACGGCTGAGCGGCTGGCCGAGGGTGTCGAACACCTCGGAAGCCGCCTGGCCGAGCTGGGGACGGAGCACCGGGAACTGCTGACGCAGGCGGAGAAGGCCGGGCTCCCCACCGGCCATCTCGGCGAGGCGGTGGCGCTACCGCGCGCGGTTCTTGCCCAGGCCACCGAGGCAGAGCTGACGACTCCGGACGGGGAGACGCGCACCGTGCGACATCAGTCGGTGGCCCGCGTGGACACGGCCACAGCGCAGGAAGGGCTACAGTCCTGGCAGAGCCAACTGGAGGACGCCGAGGCGGTCGCGAGAAACCGGGCCCGGATGGTTCAGGAGGTGACCCGTCTCATCTCACGGGCGGACGAGGCCCGGGTGGGGGCGGCTCAGGCCGATGCCGAGCGGGAACGGCTGGAGGGCGAGGTAGAAGAGGCCGCCGGCCGTCTCGACGTCAGCCGCCAGAAGGTCGTTGAGGAGAGCGGCGCCTATGCGGATCGTGTCGCCGAGTGGGAGGCGGACACGCGGACTGCACTGGGGCCCGACTGCCCGCTTCTGGACGCCGTCCACGCCTCCGTCGGCTGTGAGACCTCCGCCGACGCGCCGTTCGCGGACCGCGCGCTGCCACCCGACATCGACAGCCAGGCGCGGCAGACCGCTCAGGCTGCATTGGAGCCGTACGGCGAGGAACTCACCGGGCGCCGGGACGCCTTGGCGCTCGACGTCAGCCGGCTCGGCGAGGAACTCGACCGCCTGACGGAGAAGAAGCGGGATTGGGAGCAACGTACCGATCCTGAGCCAGCGGCCCCGCACCATCGCGTCGCCGCGAGGACGCTGGGCAGTGGAGCACCTTTCTACCGGCTCGTGGACTTCGCGGACGATCTCGCTCCGGCCGACCGAGCCGGTCTGGAAGGAGCCCTGGAGGCTAGTGGAATCCTGGACGCGTGGGTGGGCGCGGACGGCGTCCTTCTCGATCCGCGCACCCAGGACACTTTTCTCCAGCCGGGTCCCATGCTGTCCGACGAGTCAACTCTCGCCTCGGCCTTGCGCCCAGCCCCCGAACAGGGTTGCGGCGTCACGTCCGAGCAGGTAGGACGTCTACTGGCCACTATCGCACTCGCACCGGCGCAGCAGACCTCTGCTCACAACGTGGTTTTCTATGACGGCAGTTGGCGTCTGGGCGTGCTCAGCGGCCGTCATGACAAGCGCGACACCGAGTACGTGGGGGCCGCCGTACGCGCCGAGACCCGGCGGCGCATCCTCGCCGAGTTGGAGGCGCGGATCGCGCAGACGGAACAGAGGCTGGCCGACGTCCGCGAGGAGCTCGCTGTAGCCGATGCCATGCGTCGGGCTCTCACCCTCGCGGAACGCGACTTCCCCAGGGCACGGAGTCTCGCGGACGCCTGGAGCAGGACCGAATCGGCCGAGCGGACGCTGCGCGACCTGACCGCCAAGGCAACCCGGGCGGCACGGCTGGCCGAGGAGGCCCGCGCTCTCGCGGTATCGGCGCGGGCCGAGGCAGATGCCACCGCGACCGCCCACGACCTCCCCGGCGACCCCGCCGCCCTGGACCGAGTGCGCACCGCGCTGGCTGCCCTGCTCAGCGGTATCGGGCACCTGCGCAGGGCCGTCGGCGGCACGGGCGAGCGACTCGGGGCGAACCGAGCCGACGCCGACCGGTATGGACGCGTCCGAGAGGATCGCCTGGCCGCGGACGAGAGTTACCGAATCCACCTCGCCGGACTGCGCACCGCTGAGCAGGACCTGCGCACCCGCGAGGACGCCATCGGGTCGTCGGAGGAGGAGATCCTCGCGCGCGAGCAGGAGGCCAAGCAGCGCATCGCGAACGCCGTCCACGCCCTCCCCGCGGCTGGGCGAGCCCGCGACGAATTCCACGACCTGCGCGTGCGCGCAGAAGAGGACGAGAAGCGCCTGCGCGGGGGCCTGGCGGATCAGGAGACTGCGGTCATCAACACCGGAAGCGCTCTTCGCGGTGCTCTCGGCCGACCCGAGGTGGTGCACGGCGCCGGGCTGGACCGGTCCTCGCTGCCTCAGTACATGTCGGATGATCCCGGCACGGACGTCCGTAGCCGTCTGCGAGCACTGCGGACACTCGCCGACGCCGTGGAACAGGCCCTCAGCCGCCCGAAGGGCGAGGTGTCGGACAGCACCCTACTCAACCGGCACACTGAGCTGCGCGACCAACTGGCCGGCGGGTTCGACGCGCAGCTGGAGGAAAGTGACGGGATCAAGGTGTGCCGCCTGGTCGACGACCACGGATCCCATGACGTCGCAGCCGTGGGCGAGCGGATCGCGATCCAGGCCGCGGAGGCCCGGGGACGGCTCACCGACCGCGAGCGCGAGGTGTTCCAGCGGTTCCTGACCGGTGAGCTCGGCGACCATCTCTCGGCGCAGGTCATCACCGCGGCGAACCTCGTCGCGGCTCTCAACGACACCCTGAAGACCGTACGCACATCGCACGGTCTCGGCGTCGAGCTGATGTGGAAGCTAGACGAGGACGTCGACGCGGACGTGCGCGCGGCCGTCGAGCTGCTGCGCAGTCCGTCGAGCCTCAGGACACGTGAGCAGACCGAGCAGCTCCGCGAAGTACTGCAACGCCGGATCGAGGACGCCCGTCGTGCCGACCCGTCAGCCGGTTACGCCGCCCATCTGCGAACCGCGCTGGACTACCGCGACTGGTTCCGTTTCCACACCTTCGTGGTCGAGGACGCGGCCCCGGGCCGCCGCCGGAAACTGACCGGCCGGACCGGGCTCAGCCAGGGCGAACAGCGGGTGCTCTCCTACCTCGTGCTCTTCGCCGCGGCGGCCGCCCACTTCACCAGCCTCGCCGAGTCAGCACCGCATGCACCGCGGCTGATCCTCCTGGACGACGCCTTTGCCAAGGTCGACGAACCCACCCATGGCAGGCTGGGCCGTATCCTCGTCGACCTCGATCTCGATTTCATCCTCACCAGCGAGCGGCTAATGGGCAACTGGCCCGAGGTGCCGTCCCTGCACATCTACGAGTGCCTCCGTGATCCCCATGTGCGCGGGGTGGCCACCCTGCACTACACCTGGAACGGCCGGCACCGGCGCCTGGTGTCCGTATGAGCGGGCGACTGCCTTCCGCGACGCGCGACTGGCTGACGGGTCCCGGACTCACCCGGCTCTGGGATGGCGTACGCAAACGCCTGGAGAGCAACGGCGTACAGGCCACGGGCTCACTCCGACTGACCGCGATGAACGCCCAGGAACGCAACGACCTGTCTCTCCTGTTGGGCAAACCTCTCACGGGTTCCACCGTGACCGTACGGCTCGACGTGCTAGACGCCCGGCTACGCGCTTCGGCCGCGGGACTCGGCCTCAGACAGACCCTGGAGGAAATCGGCCCGCCACTCGCCGACCGTCGTGCCGCTCGCGCGGACGTGGCGGCACGGCGGGAGCAGGTGTGGTCGTCCCTTGCTTCGTCACTGGACGCCTCCCCGCTTGCCGACCAGGAATGGCCCCGGCAGTGGTACGACCTGCTGCGCCGTGCCGGTGTTCCGAGAGGAGTGACGCCCGAAGCGGCGATATGGACACTCCAGCAGGCGGTCCAAGTCCTCACTGCTCTCCTCGGACCCGAAGGACCTGAACGCAACGGCACACGCGGCCGAGGAGAACTCGCCGCCATGACGACCGGCTCCGCGCACGGCCTGGACGACGGCACCTGGCTCGCACGCGTCGTCCAACGCGGGGTCGCCCTCGCCCATGGCACCGAGTTCCCCGACGACGCGGCCGGTCGACGCGCTCTGTGGCGGCTTGTGTCCGTCACGCCGGACGAGGTCTCCAGCACGGTGCTGACCTACGGGCTGCGGCCCGACGGCGAGGGCTGGCGGGAGCGCGCCCTGCGGGAGCGAGCCGACCATCACGCCGAAGTCCACGTCACACCACGCGACCTGCATGACCTCCGGCTACAGCTCCCCGCCTCAACGCTCATCCACATCTGTGAGAATCCGCGCGTGGTGGAAGCCGCGGCGGACGAGGCCTGCGTCCAGCCCCTCGTGTGCACGTCCGGCAGCGCCGCCACCGTGGTCTTCACGCTTCTCGACGCCCTCGCCGCCACGGGATGCCGCTTCGCCTACCACGGCGACTTCGACTGGCCGGGGATCGCTCTGGCCAACCGGGTCATCCGCCGCTACGAAGCCCAGCCGTGGCGCATGGGCACCGCAGACTACGAGCACCTGGCCGCTCGCAGTCAGGCCCAGGGCATCCCCCAACTGGCCCTCGACGGTCAGCCGGTCAGCGCAGGCTGGGACCCGGATCTCGCCCCCGCCATGACCGCCCTCGGCGTCGCGCTCCACGAGGAGGCGACCCTCGAACTCCTGGTGGACGACCTGTCACGCCAGGCGTAGCGACGACGGCGCCGTGCCGTGCTCCGGGAGCCAACCTGCTCCGCAAGCCCCTCCAGACCCGTATGTCCGTAACCATCTGCGCTGATAGGCCCCTTCGGCATGATTGACGACAACACCTGCTGGATCACCGTGCCTGGGTGGGGAAGCGTCCCGTCGACTCGATGACGATGTCCACACCGAGGTCGCCCCAGGCCAGCTCGGCCGGGTCGTGCGCGGCGGTCACGGCGACGCGGTGGCCGTCCACGGTCAGGGATGTCTCAGGCGTCGGCGGGCACGGGCTGCTCGTCGGCTTTCTGGGCCTGCGGCTGCTCGGGTGCCTCGGGAGCGGTGTAGAAGACGGAGGAACCCTGCTTGGAGCGCTGGGCGAGGCTCTTGGCCACGAGTCCTT
>NZ_JBEXCW010000167.1:0-9294 GCF_040605435.1 Streptomyces sp. NPDC005574 | reverse complement strand
GCGGGCCGCAGCAGTTCGGCGACGCGGGCCGCCTCCGTCTCGGCGTGCCCGAGGGGCTCCGCGCCGGGGGTCTGCGGCAGGGCGACGACCAGCGTTCCCGCGGCCGGGGATGCGGGCGGGCGGGTGCGGGCCTGCGCCAGGACGCGCAGGGTGGAGGTGGTGGAGGAGGCCGTCCGGTCCAGGAGCGTGGCGCGGCGCCGGCCCGCGGGCGGGGGTTCGCGGTGCCGGCCAGCGGCGTGCAGGGGCAGCGAGGCGAGGAAGCCGACCGGGCACCACCACAGGCGGGGCGTGGGGTGGTTGGCCGCGCCGTCGATGCCGAGCCGGTCGAGTACGGGGGCGGCGACGGTGTCCCAGAGCCAGGCGAGGGCGTCGTGGAGCTCGCTCTGGGCGTGTTCCTGGGCGCCGAAGGCGGCGAAGGGGTCGTCGCCGATCTCGTGGAGGGCGGCGAGCGCGTCCTTCAGCCGCTGGGCACGGGCGACCGCGTCCTCGGCGAGCAGATCGGGCAGCGGGACGACGGTGACCGGTGCCGTGGAGGGTGCGGCAGGGTCGAGGACGAGGGCGTCGGAGCGCCAGGGGCTGCTGTAGACCCAGACGACCGGGCCCTGCCCGGTCGCGTTGTGCAGCTCCTCGATCGTCGGCCCGTCCAGGAGGTCGGTGTGGCCCAGCGCGCGGATGCGGGCGAGCAGGTGCGTCCAGCGGACGCCGTGGCGCAGCCGCTCTTCGGCCGAGCCGTCCAGCGCGGTCGGTACGGCGGAGCGCAACTCCTCGAATTCGGCGGCGAGTTCGGGCTGTTCGCGGCGCAGGTCCGCGAGCGCGGAGTCGGGGGTGCCCAGGGCGTCGGCGGCAAGGACGCCCCGGGCGCGTTCAAGGAGTTCCACGGCCCGTGCCGGGTGGCCGGCCGCGACGGCGGCGGCCGCCGTGGAGGAGGCCAGTCCGGCGCTCTCCAGGAGGGTGAACTGCCGGTCTGTGCGGGTGAGTTCGTGCGGGGCGATGAGCGGCAGCAGTGTGACGGCCGTTGTGTAGGCGTCGAGTGCGGCGTGGGCGTCGCCGCGGTCCATGGCCCAGTTGCCGGCGCGGGCCGCGGCGGCGAGCCGTGCGGCGGGCCGGGCCGTGGTGATGGCGGCTGCCTGCCGGTACGCGTCCTCGGCCTGGGTGGCGGCCTGGGTGGCGCGCTCGGTGTGGCCTGCCGCCCGCGCCTCGTGGTGTTCGTCGGCGCGGGCCTCGGCGAGCGCCAGCAGGAACTCGGCGCGGTCGGGATGCTGTGGGGGCACGGCGCCGGCGGCCTCGCGGGCCAGCGCGGAGGCCTGCGCGAGGGCGTCGGGCTGCGGCGTCCGCAGCACCGCCGCGGCCCGGTGGTGGGTCCGCAGACATTCGGCGAGGGTCAGCCGCACCATGGGGCCGTTCGTGTCCTGGAGCGGGATCGCGGCGACGGCCTCGCGCAGCAGGGTGAGAGCGAGGGCGAGCAGCGCCGGATGGGGCTCGGGCCCGGTGCACAGCTTCAGGACGGCCTGGGCGGCCTGGGCGGTGACGGACGGCTTGAGCGGATGGTCGTCGGGGCAGGTCCGCTGGGCCTGCAGGCAGCAGCTGACGCCCTCCGACATGCGCTCGCGGTAGGCGTCCTCGTCGCTGATCCGGTTCGCGCCGCGTACCAGCATCTCGCCGAGGTGGGACAGCGCCACGGCGCGCACCACGCCGGAGGGGGGTGAGGAGGCCACCACGCGGCGGGCGTAGCTCTCGGCGTCCTTGAGCGCGTCGAGGTCGCGGCGGCGCTGGTAGAGCTGGAAGAGTCCCTGGCTCAGCTCGGTGAGCGAGGCGAGCTGCTCGCCGGCGGTGAGGTCGGGGTCCGGGCCGTGGGGGCCGCCGTCGAGTTCCCGCAGCAGCTCGATGCCCTCGGCGAGTGCGGCGAGGTCGCCGCACTCGTCGCAGCTCCTCATCAGGGACTCGGCCAGGGCCCGCCGGGCGCGGCGTGACCGGGGCCCGGGTGGCTCGGCCCGTACCCGCCACCGTGCCTCCTCGACCAAGTCGGCGAGGTTGTCGGGCTCCGTGGGATCTGCGGAGCCGGTGGGATGGGCGGGGTTGTGGCGGGCCGCGTGGGCCAGTCGCTCGGCGCTGCGCAGCAGGTCGGCGGCGTCGCGGTAGGAGGCGTGGCCGGGCGGGGCGAGGCGGACTGTTTCCTCGGCGATCGCCAGGATCTCCGCGGCCAGTGCCGTGTCCGTGCGTTCCTGTCCGGCGAGGTCGAGCAGGCAGCGAGTGAGCAGCAGCCGGCGGGGGATCCGGTTCGGGTCGTTGGCGGCGGAGCCCGCCACCGAGGCGCGCAGCGCGTCGGCGGAGCGGCGCAGCAGCCGCGGGTCGCGGGTTTCCTTGTAGAGCTCGCGCAGGTCCTTGCCGTAGTTGTTGAGGATGGCGGCCCGCTGCGGCTCCGCGTCGGGCACGGTGCGAGCGGCCTCCGTGCCGAAGTCGACGGCGGAGCGCAGGACGGCCGGGTCCGCGGAGCGCTCGTACAGCGCCGAGTACAGGTTCTGGACGTGGCACAGGCGTACGGCGCGCAGGGGGTCGTGCAGGGGGGTGAGGTTCAGCGCGACGACGCTGGTCTCCAGGCTCTCCTTCAGGGCCGTCTCGTCGCCGGTGCGGCGGAAGGCCTCGAGGAGCAGCGAGCCGTGGTTGAACAGGACCAGCGGCCGCTGCGGATCGTGCGCGGCGCACAGCCGGGCGGCCTCCTCGCTGACAGCGCGTGCCGCCTGCAGGACGTGGAGTTGACCGGTGCGGGTCAGTTCGTGCTGGAGGGCGACGCCCAGCGCGGTCCGGGCGCGGACGCTGCGGGAGCGCTGGTCCTCGGGCAGGATCGCGAACAACCCCGGGGTGGCGCCGACCAGTTCGCGAAGCAGGATGATCGCGGTGCGCAGGGTCGCGGGGTCGCGGAGTGCGCGGTAGCGCTCGACGGCCACCGCGGCGTGGTCGTACAGCGCCTCCAGCCGCAGGTCACGGTCGCGGGTGATCCTGGCGAGGCTTTTCGGCAGCTTGGGCAGTCGCCGTACGCCGGCGTGGATGTCGGGCGGCAGGAGTGCGGGCGCGAGCGCCTCGAGCCAGGCGCCGAGTTCCAGGGCCCGGTTGCGCAGGGTGCGGGCGCTGACGGGCGGCGGCGGGGCGGCCAGGTGGAGTTGCCAGCTCGCGACGGCGACGGTCTGCGCCATGTCGGCCTCGGGCGGCGGATGGTCGCGCAGCGCCTGGTCGGTGAGCAGCAGCAGGTGCGCGGTCGTGGGGTCAAGGAGCGGCGTGAGGTCCCCGGTGTCCTCGAACCGGCTGACGCGGGCGCGCAGTTCGGCGTAAAGACTCAGCTCGACGGCCACTCGACGCTCCCGTCCCGCTACCGGCCCCTGTCTGTCGTTGTCTGCCATTCTCTGCCAGGACGACCTTGGACGGGAGGGCGCATGCACGACGTGGCGGATCGTCTCGAGCGGTTGTGCCGGCTGCTCGGCGGGGGCGAACTCGCCCGCCGGGCCGGGGAGTACGGGGTGGCCGGGCCGTTGGAGCGGGTGCTGGGCGCGTTGCGCGCCGGGAGGGATCCGGAGCGGGTACGCGCCGATCTCGACGCGCTGGACGAGGGATTCGCCCGGCACGGCATCGACGGCCTGACCACCCGCACCCGGGCCTACCAGCCGCTGTCGGGGACCGTCGGGCATCCGGTGCTGCGGGGCTGGGTGTGTCCGGCGGCGCACCGCTGCGCGCGGTTCACCCCGCTGGACACCGGGGCCGCGCACGCGGACGCCGCGCCGGTGTGCGAGGCGCTGGGGACACCGCTGGTCAAGGTGGAGATCGAGCTGTGAACGCCTTCCTCGGGGAACTGGGCCGCAAGCTGGCCGAGCGGTGGCTGACGCTGCTGCTGCTGCCGGGCGCGCTGTATGTGACCGTGGTGACGGTCGCGTCGGTGCTCGGCCAGGGGCGGGCGCTCGACCTGCGCGGGCTGAGCTCCTGGATCGACGGCCTCGCAGCGGCGCGGGGCGCCGGTCAGGCCGGGATCGTGGTGCTGGTGGCGGCTGGCGCGCTGGCGGCCGCCGCGGGCGCGGGGCTCGCCGCGGCAGCGCTCGGTGAGGGCGTGGCGCTGCTGTGGGCGGCGCAGGGGCGGCGCGGCCCGGGGCGGTGGCTGGCCGAGCGGCGCCGGGAGCGGTGGCGGCGGGCGTACGCGGAGGTCGTCGCGGCGCGCCGGGCGGTGGCGCTGAGCGCCGTACCGCCGCACGGGGCCGATCCGCAGGCGCGTGCGGCGTTGCGGGCGGCGCTGGAACGGTGCCGGCGGATCTGTCCGGTGCCGGCCGACCGGCCGACATGGATCGGGGACCGGCTGCGGGCGGTGGACCTGCGGGTGCACCACGCGTACCGGGTCGATCTGGAGGCGCTGTGGCCGAGGCTGTGGCTGGCGCTACCGGACCCGGCGCGTGCCGAACTGACGGGTGCGCACGCGGCGTTTCGGGCGAACGCCCGGCTGACGGGGTGGGGACTGATGTACCTCCTGGTGGCGCTGTGGTGGTGGCCCGCCGCGGTCGTCGCCGCCGTCACGCTCGCCACGGCGTGGGTGCGCGCGCGGGGCGCGGCCCAGGCGCTGGCGGATCTGGTGGAGGGGGCGGTGGACCTGTACGGGCGCGACGTGGCGGCGGCGCTCGGGGCGCTGGCGGCCGACGCCGGCCTGGACCGCGTGTCGGGCGACGCGGTGAGTGCGCTGCTGCGCAAGGACGGGGCGCTGCACCCACAGCCGGCGGATCCGGGTGCGGATCCGGGTGCCGGTCTGCTGTAGCCGTTGCCGACGGGTGGCTGATCGCACGCCGGCCAGGACGCTCCGCGAGGCGGCCGTGACGATCGATTGCCGTCAACGGGAAACGCCGGCCACGGTGGCCGCGCGGATCCGGCACGCCCGCCCTTCACCGCCACGGCCGAACCCCGACCGCCGCCCGCACACCGGATCACCGCCCGCCGACCCGCCGACCCGCCGACCCGCCGACCCGCCGACCCGCCGACCCGCCGACCCGCCGACAGCAAGCACTACCTGCCAACACGCCCGCCGATCCACGGCCGTTGCCGCGTCGCGTGGCGCCGGCTCGGTGTCGCCGTCCGCTCGTTTCCCAACCGTGACGATCGCAGCTCCCGCCTCCCTCACCTGCACTGCCGTACGCCCTGCCACGTTCCGCCACGTCCCGACCCCCGATGTATACACGCCGGGTATACATGGCGCGTATACACAGTGTGTAGAGTACGGATCATGTCCATCGGTCACACCCTTTTAGGGCTCCTGGAAACCGGCCCGCGCCACGGCTACGACCTCAAGCGGGCCTTCGACGAGACGTTCGGTCACGACCGGCCGCTGCACTACGGCCAGGTCTACTCGACGATGTCGCGGCTGCTGAAGCACGGCCTCGTCGAGGTCGACGGCATCGAGGCGGGCGGCGGCCCGGAGCGCAAGCGGTACGCGATCACCGACGCCGGCGTCACCGACGTACAACGGTGGCTGGCGACCCCGGAGAAGCCGGAGGAACACCTCCAGTCGACCCTCTACACCAAGATCGTCCTCGCCCTGCTCACCCGGCGCGACGCCGCCGACATCCTCGACACCCAGCGCTCCGAACACCTGCGCAGCATGCGGATCCTCACCGACCGCAAGCGCAAGGGCGACCTCGCGGATCAACTGATCTGCGACCACGCCCTGTTCCACCTGGAAGCCGACCTGCGCTGGCTGGAACTGACCGCCGCCCGACTCGACACACTCCGTGAGGCCGTGACCCGATGACGACTCCTCCCCCCGGTGCCCTGCTGACCGCGCACGACCTGCGCAAGGCGTACGGCCCCACCCTCGCGCTGGACGGCGCCGGGTTCTCCATCCAGCCCGGCGAGGTCGTCGCCATCATGGGACCCTCCGGGTCCGGCAAGTCCACGCTGCTGCACTGCCTCGCCGGCATCGTGCCGCCGGACTCCGGGTCCATCACCTACAACGGGCGTGAGGTGACGAAGATGAGCGATGCCCAGCGCAGCGCGTTGCGCCGCTCCGAGTTCGGGTTCGTGTTCCAGTTCGGCCAGTTGGTGCCCGAGCTGACCTGTGTGGAGAACGTGGCCCTGCCACTGCGGCTGAACGGCTCCTCCCGCAAGGACGCCGAGCGGACCGCGCTCGGCTGGATGGAGCGCCTGGAGGTCGACGATCTCCAGGCCAAGCGTCCCGGTGAGGTCTCCGGCGGTCAGGGCCAGCGCGTCGCCGTGGCGCGCGCGCTGGTCACCGGGCCGCGCCTGCTGTTCGCCGACGAACCCACCGGCGCCCTGGACTCCTCCAACGGCGAACGCGTGATGGAACTGCTGACCGAAGCGGCCCGCTCCACCAACGCCGCCGTCGTCCTGGTCACCCACGAGACCCGCGTGGCCGCCTACTCCGACCGCGAGATCGTCGTACGCGACGGCAAGTCCCGCGACATGGAGCGCGCCGTATGAGTCCTCGCCAGTGGGTCAGAGACCTGTCCATGGGGGCCCGCTTCGCCGTCACCGGCGGACGCGAGGGCTGGGTGCGGATGACACTCACCGCCGTCGGCGTCGGCCTCGGCGTGGCACTGCTTCTGCTGTGCACCGTCCTGCCCAACGTGTTCGCCGCCCGCGACAAGGTGGAGAACGCCCGCTTCGACTACACCTACTCCGACAAGGCCCCGCCGAAGGCCGACAACACCTTCCTGCTCGCCGACACCGACACCACCTGGCGCGACGACGACGTCCGCGGCCGGCTCCTCGAACCGGAGGGCAGGCGGGCGCCGCTGCCCCCGGGGGTCGACCGCTTCCCGGGCCAGGGCGAGATGGTGGTCTCCCCCGCGCTCAAGGACCTGCTCGCCTCGGACGGCGCCAGGCTGCTGCGGGAACGACTGCCGTACAAGATCACTGGCACGATCGGCGAGAGCGGACTCATCGGCTCCCACGAACTGGCCTACTACGCGGGCGCCTCGGGGCTGAAACTCACCGACTCCTCCCCGGTGCACCGGCTGGCCGGCTATGGCAAACCGGACGCGGCCCCCGAGAAGACCGACCCGGTGCTGCTGCTGATGATCCTGGTCGTGTTCGTGGTGCTGCTGACCCCGGTCGCCGTGTTCATCGCCGCCGCCGTCCGCTTCGGCGGCGAGCGCCGCGACCGCCGGCTGGCCGCGCTGCGCCTGGTCGGCTCCGACAGCCACATGACCCGGCGGATCGCGGCCGGCGAAGCCCTCGCCGGAGCCCTGCTCGGCCTGGTCGTCGGCACCGGCTTCTTCCTCCTGGGCCGTCAGGCGCTGGGCTCCACCGAGGTGCTGGGCGTGAGCGTCTGGCCCAGCTACCTCAACCCCTCCCCCGCGCTCGCCGCGCTGGTCGCGGTGGCGATCCCGGTCGCCGCCGTACTCGTCACGCTGCTCGCGATGCGCGGCGTGGTGGTGGAACCGCTCGGCGTCGTGCGCGCGTCCACGCAGCGCCGCCGCCGGCTGTGGTGGCGGCTGCTGCCGCCGCTGGCCGGCCTCGCGATGCTCTACCCGTTGATCGGCAAGGGCCGCAAGAACGGCGACTTCAACCAGTACCTCGTCATCGGCGGCGTACTGCTGCTGCTGATCGGCATCACCGCGCTGCTGCCCTGGGTCGTGGAGGCGGTCGTCGTGCGTCTCGGCAAGGGCGCCCTGTCCTGGCAGCTCGCGGTACGACGGCTGCAGCTGAGCAGCGGAACCGCCGCCCGCATGGTCAACGGCATCGCCGTCGCCGTCGCCGGAGCCATCGCCCTGCAGATGCTGTTCACGGGAACGCAGAGCCAGTACACCAAGGCCACCGGCCAGGACCCCGGCCGGGTCCAGATGCAGGTCGAGTTCAGCGACCGCAAGCCGCTGTCCGGTGTCGAGCGCGAGTTCACCGGCACCAAGGGGGTACGGGCCGCGGTGGCCCTGGCCATCTCGCAGTACGGCGACGCGCGCAGCGACCCGGAGAACAGCAACGGCCTGACCGTGGGCAACTGCACCGCCCTGCGCGAACTCGCCACGCTGCCCTCCTGCAAGGACGGCGACGTGTTCGTCGAGCGGACCAGGAGCGGCTACGAGGACCCCGACAACGCCGACGAGATCGCCGTGGTGAAGCCCGGCCGGCAGCTCTACATCGACCCGTCGTACGGCGACGCCACCGAACGCGGCATCGAGGTGTCCTGGAGGGTTCCGGCGAACCTGCGGGTGGTGGACGCGCGCAAGGACGCACTGGTGGAGTCCAACAGCTTGCTGGTCACCCCCGCCGCCCTGCCCGCCAAGGCCGCGCCCGCGTTGTTCTCGGACGGGGTCTACCTGCGGGTGGACCCGTCGGTGACGGACTCACGGGAGTACATACGCAACGTCGTCGCCCGCATCGACCCCCTGGCACACACCTACAGCTGGTCGGCGACCCAGGAGGACGCCAAGTACGCCTCCATCCGCACCGGCCTGTTCGTCGGCTCCGCCTTCGTGCTGGCACTGATCGGCGCGAGTCTGCTGGTCTCCCAGCTGGAGCAGCTGCGCGAGCGCAGGAAGCTGCTCTCCGCGCTGGTCGCCTTCGGCACCCGGCGCCGCACGCTGAGCCTGTCGGTGCTGTGGCAGACGGCCCTGCCGGTCGGACTCGGCCTCCTGCTGGCCACAACGGTGGGCATCGCCCTCGGCTCGCTGCTGCTGAAGATGACCCGTGCACCGGTGGCCATGGACTGGGCGAGCGTGCTGACCATGACCGGCGTGGGCGCGGCCGTGGTCGGCGTGGTCACCCTCCTCAGCGTGCCGCCACTGCTGCGGATGATGCGCCCGGAGGGCCTGCGCACGGAATAGTCCCCTCCCGCATCCCCTCTATCCCTTCTTGAGGGCCCCGGCGATGGGGCGCCGGGGCCCTCGGAGTTGACGACCGGTAAGCCCGGTGGCGCAGCTCGTGTCGAGAGGGTGGGGAAATCGAGCCGGTGCACCCCGCCGGGATCCCTTCGGGCGCGCCGACGATGCGAGGGGGCACGACGTCCGGATTCCCCCCGGGAAGATCGTTCTCACTGCCGCCTTAAGGCGTACTGCAAGATCAAGGCGTTGTGGATCAAGGAGGTCGGCCAGACCTACGGCTGCAAGCCGGCCCCCTGGGTCGGTCGGCCTTAGCCCAATGAACATGGCAACCAACCCGATCGGGAGAGCCGTTCAGGCAGTGGCCCGGTCGCGGAGCGGGGAATGGCGCAGCGTTTCGTTGAGGCGCTGGGCTTCTTCGAGTTGGTCTTCGAGGATGACGATGCGGCAGGCGGCCTCGATGGGGGTGCCCTGGTCGACGAGTTCGCGGGCG
>NZ_JBEXCW010000166.1:0-9303 GCF_040605435.1 Streptomyces sp. NPDC005574 | reverse complement strand
AGCAGGGCCGCCCCTGAAGCGTCGGCTTTGTCGAGCAGTTGCTCGACCACCTCGTCGACCGTCTTGTCCCCGGCCACCGCCGAGGCCGTCTCGCCCTTGTCTGCCATGACTCGTCCGATCCGCCCGGCCCGAGAGCCCGAGGCCGAGCTCCGGGCCAGACTTCCACATCACGGACTTACACGATCTTTCAGACACGCTCACGGCCAGGGCCTCGGAGGCGGCGTACTCCTTGAGGCCTGCGGTGGTGCCCTTACGGTCGGCGTAGAGGGCCTGCATTTCCCGCCAGTAGCCCTGGTAGACCTTGAGTGCGGTCTGTTTGGCCGCGGCTTCCGGGTTGGCCGGCGCCGTCGTTGAGGGGGCGGTGGGCGTCGGGGTGGTGGGCTCCGCTGTGGTGGTGCCGTTCTCGCTGCTGCATCCGGCTATGGCCGCGCTCGCGCAGATCATGGCGGTCAGGGTGGCGAGACGGATGCGGGTGCGAAGGGTTTCAGATGCTAACGGACCTGTGCTGGGTTGTCTGGTCACGTTCCCTCTCCGTCGTGATGCGGTGTGGTGCACGTGTGCAGCCGCAAGGCTACGCATATGCCGTCCAACTCCCCAAGGGTCTTTGGAGTTCGCGTCCTGTTCTCGCCAGTCACAGGTTGCTCGGTCCAGTGCAATCGGCTTTGTTGCAGATTGCGCGGGCCGGGGCGGTGAGCGTCGGGTTGTGCGCAGCCGGCTTCGTCTGCGCAATCGGCGTGGCAGTGATGGCATACCTGCGGCCTGCGGCCTGCTGTCTGCTGTCTGCGCAGTGTCTGTGCGCCGCGGTGACTTGCGATGGTCTGGCCTGTGGTCGGTCGTGTGGTCGGGGTATTGCGCAGATCTTGGGGTGGTGCGCAGCTGCTTGCTGCGCAGCGTCTGCGGGGCGGTGAGCGGGGCAGCGCGCAGTCGGCCCTTTCTGCGCAAGTGCGGGGCCGGTGGCTGCGTACTCTGCGTCCGGGGCTGCGCAGTGCTTCCGCAGTATGGTGACCTGGGATGGTGGGGGCTGTGGTCGGGGGAGCGGTCTTTGTGGTCGGGGCTGTGGTCGGGGTGTTGCGCAGGGCTTGGGGCGGTGCGCAGGTGCCTGCTGCGCACGGCTATGGCGCTGGTGGGTGCATCCAGCCAACTCTCCGCTCAGGGTTTTGTATGGGGTGCCATATGGGTGCGGCGGGGCCGTGGTGGAGGAGGTCGGTCATCGGCGCGGCCAGGACGGTCGTCTCGCGTAGGAAGCCGGTCACGGCCGTGTCTGCGCTGGCTGTGTGCAGGGCGCGGATGCGGGTCTGGGTTCCGGCGGGGCCGGTGCCGTCGAGGATGAACAGCAGTCGGGGGAAGAGCGGGTAGTGCCTGCGCCACTGTTCGCTGGGCGCTTCGAGGGAGGCGACCGTGCGCCGGTTGCCGCCGACCGGGGTGGGCACGTACGTGTGGAGGCGTGCGTATGCGCGGAGTTTGGCGGCGAGGCGTTCGGGGCCCATGGTGGCACGGTCGACCTCGAGGAATGCTCGTAGCATTGCGCCGTGGTCGTCTGTGTCTTGGCGGCCGCTGCGGTAGTACAGCAGCGCGTCCGGGATGACCGACTCACCGCCCCCGATGGGGTGGTGTACTTCCGGGAGAAAGTCCAGCGGCCGGCACAATTCTCCCCGGCCGCGTGCATCGAGGAGGAATTGAAGCCCGGTCTCTGTGACCGTGAGCGTGTGACTCACCCGCAGTCGTACAGCGGTCGGATCGGACACCAGTCGCGGTGGCCGTCGGCCGCGCAGCTCCGGCCACTCAGAGGCGACCTGCACTCCGTACTGGCTGGGAAACCACACCCGGGTGCGCCCTGCCTGCGGCAGGGTGATGCGGTCGATCAGGCCCTCAGTCTTGAGCTTGGCCAGCCGGCGTCTCGTCTGTTCGATTCGGACTGCGGGGGCGATGATCTGGTGCATCTGTTCGGTGGTGGCCATGCGGTACTGCACCAGGACTGCCAGTGTCAGCCGGTCACCGGCGCCGGCGTCCACGTCAATCGTCGTCATCGTCGCCAACTCGCTTACCTACGCGGTGCGGTGCCGCCCTTGTGCGGTGCCGCGTGTACAACCGAGCGCACCAGCTGGCCCCGACCACCCCACCGACCATCACGGCCCGACCACGGTCACGATGTGACAACACCGCCTTCGACCGGGCCCATATCCCCACCGACGACCCCGCCTACTGCAGCATCCGCCCCCTGACTCCCTGGGCGTCTTCACGCAGGTCACCACAGCGTTTCCGGCACGGTCGGAGGCCCGACATCCCCCTCAGCACACCTATACCCCCGGTCCAGGACAGAAAAGGGAGAGAAGCGGAAGGGACGGGTGGGGCGGTGAGCGGCCGGGGGATCGGCGCGGTCCTGAAGTATGGTGCGCGTCGCCGGCCGACTCCGCGCAACTCGTTGCACAGGCCCCGCAACGGGCCTGAACGCAGCGTCCGGCCGGCAGAAACCGAGCAATCGGTCCGACGGGCGGGGAGCCCGTCGCTGGCTACGACCTTTCTGCCGTCTGCTGGGGGGACGGCGGCACCCGTCTTCGCGCCGTACTCCTCGGGGGCCTCGTTCGCGGCGCCTGGCCGACGGTCAGCGATCTCGTAGCGGGAGATCACCCTTTGGTGCTTGATCGCCGTCGTCCTTTTTCCTTGCCGCGAGACGCTTCCGGCGGAAGGCTCCTCCCTCTATACGGCTGCAGCGTCGTAGCCGCAGACAGGGTGGTTCGCGCTCGATCGAGCAGGCTGCAGCCATCGGTGCTCTTGCGGGCCGATCGGTGCTCGGCGAACAGGGGAGTGCGGCTGAGAGTCACAGTGGCGGTGCGGCTTTGAACGTGTGAGTGCGGTGCCACAGGTAGTACGTCTCCCTGCGCGGCGTCCACCAGCTGACGGTGCGCCCCGCCAGCTTCTCCTGGATGTATGCCTCAATCTCGGGAATCTCAGAGGCCAGGGGGCTGACCTGAACAGCGCCCTCGGCGGTGACGCTCACGTAGCCGTGTTCGTACACGGCGTCGCATCCGAGAGTGCAGGCCAGCATGGCGATGTCGGCCAGGTCTCGCTTCTCCTCATCGCTGCACATCGCGCGTTTCTTGATGTGTGCGGCGATCAGGAAGGTGCCCGGCAGGGTACGCCCGCACAAGGCGCACTGGCCCGTCGAACCCTGCAGCAGGCGCCTCTTCAGCGCGGTCTGTTCGCCGCGCTGTGCGCGCCGGGCCGTGCGCTCCAGGTCCCCGTCGAAGGCGGCAACGGCGGCTTCTTCCTGGACCGTGTCGACCGGTTCGAGGGCGGCTGTGGCGGCATCGAGGGTCAGCAGGGTCTGTAGCGTGTCGCTCTCCGCCTCGCTGAGCACGGAGATGCCCATGATGTTGCGGTTGGGGTTCCAGCCGAGCAACGTGCGGATTTCCTCGACAGGGATGTCGAAGCCTCGGGTACCGGAGAGGGCGTACATGTATTCCCAGGTGCTGCCGGCCGGATCGGTGCCCCACAGCCGTGTGGCCAGCTCCTTGTTGCGCCACATCAGGGCGATGGTGCCGCCGAAGTAGACGCGCTTGTCGCCGCTGAAGAAAACCCAGTTGCCGGGGCGCATCTTGTTGATCCGGGAGACGTTGACGTTCTTCTTGCCCGGCACGACGCCCCACATCTGGGCTCGGCCGTCGGGGAAGAGACCCTTGAGCTCGTCGATGGTCGATGCGTCGAGAATGTCGGCGTGGTCGTCGAAGACCACGGGGTGGACGATGGTGTCCCGGTAGTGCTGGTCGACGTCCTTCTCCGACCGGCGGGCCGGCTGCATCACGATCTGCATGATGTGGATCATTCCCCCAACTGCGTGTACTTGGCGGCGTTGCCCCGTGCCAGGTGCACCGGGTACTTGCGGCGATTCTTCTCGATCTTCTCAGCCAGCGCCTGCTCCAAGTCGACGTCCAAGACGTCCGCGAGCCTGAGCAGGTAGGCCAGAACGTCCGCCATCTCCTCGCGTACCTGCACAGCGCGTTCGTCGTCCTGCATCACCTGGGCGGACTGTTGCGGTGCCAGCCACTGGAAGATCTCCAGCAGCTCTCCGCTCTCGCCGGCCAGCGCCATCACCAGATTCTTCGGGGTGTGGAACTGTTCCCACTCGCGTTCGGCGGCGAACCGGGCCAGGGCATGCTGCAGCGACGTCAAGGTCATGGCAACAGCTGTATCAGATATCGACGACACCCTCCCTCCCCGGCAACACCCCGGTACTGCTTGTCAGTTGGGGTTAATATAGATCACGTATGCATCTGTACGGGGGCACAGTGGCCGAGACGGCCCGCAACGTGGGCGATGAGGCATTCATCGCCACAGCCGAGCAGCGTTTCACGACGGTGTTCGGTGTGGCGCCCAGCGCGGAAGAAGTGCGCAGTTGGCGCCGCAGCTGGCCAGCCCTCGTCTCCATCCTTTGCCTGGCCGGGCTGGACGACGTGCACCTGCTGCTGGAGTACTCACTGCCCGCCACGGGAGAGCGCATCGACGCCCTCGTCCTGGGCAGGGACGCCGACGGGCGTCTGTGCGTGGTCGCGATCGAGCTGAAGCAGTGGACACGCGCCCAACTCAGCCCCGCCCGGCCCGGGATGGTCCGCATCGCAGAGCGCGTCGTTCAGCACCCGGCCCGCCAGGTCGGCGGCTACGTGCACTACCTGCAGCAATGGGTGAACCGCGCCGACTTCCCGCTGACCGCCCGCGGCACCGTCGTACTCCACGACGCTCCCGCCGAACTGGTCGCCGACCTTCGCGCAGCAGCCACGCGCGGCCCAGCAGCCGCCTACCCGGTACTGGGGCGCGACGACCTCACCCCACAGCCATCCCCTCAAGCCCTGGCCCAGCGGCTCGGCTGCGCCGAGCTGTACCCCGCCGGACGGGACGACATCGAACGCCTCCTGCAGGTCGAACACCGCCCCTCACCAGCCCTGTTGGAGCGGGCAGGCCAGGTCATCGCAGGCCGCGACGCCTTCACCCTCATCGGCGACCAGGACCTGGCCCGGCAGGAGGTCCTGCACGCGGTAGAGGCCGCACGCAAACGGGGAACGAAAAGCATCATCGTGGTGACCGGCGGACCGGGCACCGGAAAGACCGTCATCGCCTCCCGCCTGCTGGGCGATTTATGCAGACAACCTGGCGGCAATCCACGACTGCTGTCCCCGTCCGGGACGCTCACACGACAACTGCGCAGAACCGTCGGTGACGACTCCCGCGGCCTCATCGCCACCTTCCTCGAAAAGATCCCGGCCGGTATCACCGATGACAGCGTGGTACTCCTCGACGAGGCCCACCGCGCCCGCACCTACCCTGATCACCAGCAGGGCGCCTTCCCACTGATTTTGGGCAAGCTTCTCCAGCGAGCCGTCGTGACGGTGCTGTTCCTCGACGAGCGACAGATCGTGCGACCGACCGAAGGCCTCACGCTCCAGCAGCTCCAACAGCATGCGCAGCACAGCGGATTCTCCTTCGCCCACATCGACCTGGTCAGCCAGTTTCGCTGCAACGGTTCACGCGCCTACCAGCAGTGGATCGATCACCTCTTCCGGCCCGAAGCCACCACCTCGGCCTGGACGGGCAGCGACTACGACCTGGCGGTCGCACCAGACCCCGAACAGCTCGAGCAGTGGATTGCCGAACACACCCGCAGCGGCCGGACCGCACGGATGACGGCCGGCTTCTGCTGGCCATGGGACTCCCCACCAACCCCACCACTCCTGCCGGAAGTGGCGATCCCCTGGAACGGCCCGGACGGGCCACATACCTGGGCGCGCCCGTGGAATGCCCGCGCCGACGAGCCCGCATTCGACCACCCCGACGTGCCGGCCCGCCCGTTCTGGGCCACCGACACCGGCGGCCACGCCCAGGTCGGCTGCATCTACACCGCCCAGGGCATGGAATACGCCTACAACGCCGTGATCATGGGCGGGGACCTTGTCCGCCGCGGCGAGCAGTGGATCGCCCACCCGGAGGAAAGCCACGACTCCCAGTTGCGCGATCTCCCACCACACCGCTACCTGCGCTACGCACTGAACACCTACCGTGTGCTGGCCACCAGGGGAACCCAGGGGACGCGCTTGTACTCGACGGACGACGAGACGCAGGCCTTTCTCCGGACGCTGATCCCCTCGCACGAAGAGTTACCGACGAGCGGCTGACCGTCCCGCTGGACAACGCCACGCATGGGCCTAACAAGGGGCTGTCCCGTAAGTGGGCGGGGTGAGTAACAGCCCCAGGGCGGCGGCACCGTCTCACATGGCTGATCGCTGAAGGGCCTCTCGCCACTCCTCCATCACATCGCGGGACTCGTCCAGGGCGGGATCGCGGCTTCCGCCAGGTGCGTAAGCGGGGGACCGGTCTGCTCGGAGCGGTACATGGGCGCAGTACCAGGCCCGCTTGGCGCCTGCTTGCTCCGCGTGCGTGCCGGCCCGTAGATTATCCAGCAGTGTGGTCATGACTCTGCGGCGCCCGAAGGCGTAGACCGCGGGTTCGACGAACCAGCGGCAGAAGCTGGGGTCCGGGTCGTAGACGGCTGCGGTCAACAGCGGGGCGAAGAACTCTTCGGGCAGGTGAGCGCGTTCGAGCAGTGGCTTGCGCACCGCATGGGCCAGGTGCCGTGCGCGGCGTGCTTCCGGCACGTCGGGCGCCTCCCCGAGATGCATCAGCCGCGCCACTTCGGTGGCACATGCCAGAAAGGGTCGGTGATGCTGATTTCGCACCGCGAGCCGGGCCTGGAGGAGGCCATGCTCCCGCCGGACAATCAGCGTACCCTCGCCGCTGTGCGGCAGGCTGCCGGACTCGTCATGGCCCGGCATGTCGGCAAGATGCTGGGAGTCGACGGTCCCGGCCCACGCAGGCTCGGAGCGGGGGCGGGAACCTGCAGCTCGACCTGGGCGACGTGCTGCGCATGGTCGTACGCGCGAGATCCACAGCAGCTCGCCTGCCGGAACGGTGAGGACTGGACGTTCACGTCGTGCCGACTGGGCTTGGCCGAGTAGTCCGCCCGGCCGTCGCCGACGCGGTCGCACTCGGCGAGGGTTCCGTCCAGCAGGACGAAGTCCGGATCGTGCTCGCGCAGCGTCTTGAGCAGGGCAGGGGCTCGTTCGGCGAGTAGGCCGGTCACGCTGGTGACGTACGCGGGGACGGTGCCGGCGGATATCCCGAACCCGGCCGCGATCCGGGCGGGGTGTCGTGGCGACGCCAGTGCCCCAGAGCGACGAGCGCACGCTGGTGCGGCGGGAGCTTGCAGCGGCGGTCACCCTCGCAGGTGACGATGAGCATGGTGACCCACTCGACCAGGGCGTGAGAGAGGTCGAGTGCGGCAGGATGGGGAACCAGCAGGGCTCCTGTGCCGGTGGGTTGAGACGTCGACACCTCCGTCGACGGCACGGGGGCGTTGTGCGTTGCGGCCTCGCCTCGACCTGACCGGCATCACCCGATCAATGGCCACGCTGAAAACGCTCAGTGCTTCCGTTCGCTCGTCGAGCCGGCACGGCATCCGCGAACAGGGGCCCACCCCGGCGCGGTTCGCATCCTGTCGGGGGCGCGGGCGCGGGCGCGGGCGGGGGACACGAGCGGCGAGGCCCCCACCTGTCTTGGTAGGGGGTCTCGTCCCGTAGTGGCGCGGGCGGAGTTGCTGCCCTTCGCGGGTTCAACGGCTCTTGTACATCGTGACCGTGAAGCTGACCTTCTTACCGTTGTGGTAATCGGTGCTGTCCCACACCGAGATGTGAGACCTGTCCTGCATCCGCAGCTGCAGCACCTCATCGGCGTTGCTCCAGTTGTATCCGACGAACTGGAAGTTCGGCTCGGGACTGTCTCCCATTCTCCGATTTCCCCAGCTGCAGATATACGACGAGTCGTTCTCGCAGACGGACCAGGCCCTGGCGTACAGGTTGCAGTCCTCTCCCTGCCATACGTCGACACGCTTCAGCCTCGCGTCGGACGAGCGCCACGTGCCGTCGAACCGGTTGGCGGAGCACAAGGCGGCTGCTTGTTTCGTCGAGGTGACGGTGAGCACCACCGAGAGGGAGAGCGTCAGGGCGGCCGCCAAGAGCACGGCCATGATCCGGCGTAGTGGAATGCGGGCAGAAGAGGCCTGTGTCATCGTGAACCTCCGATAGCGGGTCGCAGCGCGGGGCATCTCGTCGTCACACGGCGCGTCGTCCCCCTACTTCGACTGAACGCCACCCATTCGGGCCCGGATCATTTAGCTCTTTACCCCCTACCTATTCCAGAGCAGCACTCCGCAATCTTGATCGCAATTCGGCAGGATTTTGCAATTCACGCACGATTCAATGATGAATGAGATTTAAAGTGGATCGGTCAATTAGCTTCTTCAGGCCTTGACGCTCCAGGGTGAGGATGGCTTTGGCGATTGACGTCATGCGGTTCGGACTGCGTCGGGACTTGCGGAAGATCCGCCAGGTTTTCAAGCGGGCGACGCCGTGTTTGGCCGGTGCCCGTGCCGCGGCCAGGGCCCGGTTGACGGTCTTGTTGGTGGGGTGAGTTCCTGCAGGGGCCTGCTTTTGATGCTGGTGATCAGCCAGGGGCCGCCGCCCTGATAGGCGAGATCGGCCAGGATGGGAACGCCCTGGCGCTCGCAGATGCGGATGATCCGGTGGGTGCGGGCGGCGGTCAGAGGGTGGGCGCGGCCCGGCAGCGTGGGTGAGAGCCACACCCGTCCAGCAGGACGAAGGCGGGGTCGGCCTCGCGCGGGGCCTTCAGTAGACCTGGCGCACGTTGGGCGAGCAGGTCGGTGACTGCGCTGGTGTAAGCGTGGGCGGTGGACTCGCTGATACCGAACCCCGGCGGCGATCTCTGCCATGGTTGTGTGTTCACGTAGGTGCACCAGACGGCAGTGCGGCTGAACGGTTCGCCGCCGAGTTCATGGATTCTTACGGACTCGACGGCGTCAGCGAGGGGGTCCTGCACGAGGTCACCCGCCGTACCCCCGGCTTCCATGCCTGGCAGGATCCACACTGGCCCGTCCACTGCCATCACGCAGCCGCCTTTCTCGGCGAGGTCGGATACCGCGAACTGGCAGCCCATCCCGACGCTCCCGACCAACTCAGGCAGGATCTGCGTACCGACGGCTGGTATGACGCAGCCCAACTCGAGCAATGCCTCACCCACATCGGGGAGGGTGCCACCACGATGCTCTTCCGCTGCACCCACCTCGCTTACGTCGACGCCTCATAACCGGGGCGTGTCAGCGATCTTGTGTAAGTCGGTTGGTTTCATTGGATGCTGAGCCGGTCCTCGAAGAAGAGTGAGAACTGGTTCAGTGCCTCTTTC
>NZ_JBEXCW010000165.1:0-9437 GCF_040605435.1 Streptomyces sp. NPDC005574 | reverse complement strand
AGCAGGAAGTGGCCGAGGCAGTTGGTGGCGAAGGTCGTCTCGTACCCGTCGGGGCTGAACGTGACGTCGCCGTCGAAGCGGCCACCCGCGTTGCAGAGGAGCGCGTCGAGCTTGGTAACGGACACATCCCTGGCCGCTGCCCGGACGGACGCCAGGCTGGACAGGTCCAATGCCAGAGTGGTGACGGAGACACCGTGTGCGGCGCGCAACTCGTCGGCGATGGCCTGCATGCGGTCGGGGCTGCGCCCGGCCAGTATCAGATCGACCTTACGGGCGGCGAGCTCGGTCGCGGCTGCGAGGCCGATTCCCGAGTGGCCGCCGGTGATCAGGATCGTGGTCATCGTGTTCTCCTTCAGACCCGGCCGGTGGCGGGCAGCAGTCGCGCCGTTTAGGGGGTGAGTTCGATCGGTTCGTCTTCGTCAACGAGCGTTGTGCCGCCGAGGTGGGCCAGGTGGCGCCCGAGGGCGTAGTTCGGCTCGGAGGCGAAGCTCATGCCGGGCTTGAGCACCAGGTCGGCCAGGCCCGTGGAGTGGCCGGTCCTGGGGGGTGTCGGGTTCCTGCCCGCGCGGTGCCGATCGTGCTGTAACTGGTGGCGGTCGTGATCGGCGTGGCGGGGGTGGGGCGGATCAGGGGGGTGGATCAACCTCGCGCAGCGACTGTCACAGGGCTCCGGCGTCCCGGGCCGTCCAGACGCTGGGGTAGATCGGCCGGAAGCCGAGTTCTCGGCGGATGCGCTGGTTGGACATGATTCCGAGCCACGGGTCGGGGTCCGTGAGCTCGTGGAGTCCGGCGGGCACCTCGACGCCGTTGAGCTGGTACAGCTCGACCGTGGTGACGGGGGCGTCGTCGGCGATGTTGTAGATCCGGTCGGCGATGCCCGGCGCGTACAGCAGACGCATCAGGCCCTGGGCGACGTCCGCGTGGTGGGCCATCTGCAGGCGCTGGTGCGGCGCCCAGCGCTCGGCCCAGTGCAAGACGTTGGCGAGGTGCGGGTCGCCCTCGCCGTAAACGAAGGGGAGCCGCCCGATGCGTACGTCCAGGCTCTTGAGCGCGAGCAGTTCGCGCTCGGCCTCGGCCTTGGACTCGGGGTAGGCGCCCCACATCTCGCCGCCCGGTCGGCTCTCGTCCTCCTCGGTCAGCGGTCGGCCCCGTCCGACGCCGTACACATTGTTCGTGCTGACCTGCACGAACCGCTCCGCGCCGGAGGCCTGCGCGGCGCGGCCCAGGGTCACTGCGGCATCCCGGTTGACGGCCCACGAGTCCTCGTCCGGCACCCCGCGGAAGGAGGCGGCGATGTTCACGACGGCGTCTACGCCGGCGAGCGCCTTGCCGAGCGTCTCCTCGTCGCGCATGTCTCCTACGGCGACCTGGGCGCCCAGCTCCGCGAAGCGCTCGCCGCGGGCTGCGTTGCGTACCAGGACCCGTACCTGCTCGCCCGGCTGCCGCTGGGCCAGCAGCCTCGGCAGGAAGCGGCGTCCGACCTGTCCCGTCGTACCGGTCACCAAAGTCAGCATGATGTGCTCCTCACGCACTGTGTCGCCTGTCGTTGACGACCAGCCTCGGCGGATGCGGGAACGACCGGGAGAGACCTCTTCATCAGGGGATCGGGAGTCCCTGGATAAGCCGGCCGGCCTCCCGCACCCTGGAGAGGTGAACCGAGCCGAACTCGCCGACTTCCTGCGCCGCGCTCGCGCCCGCCTGGACCCCTCCGACGTGGGCCTCACGGCCGGCGCCCGCCGCCGTACGCCGGGGCTGCGCCGCGAGGAGGTGGCCCAGCTGGCCGGCATGTCCGTGGACTACTACACGCGGCTGGAACAGTCCCGGGGCCCGCGCCCGTCCCGCCAGATGCTCACCGCGCTGGCCCGCGCCCTGCGCCTGACAAAGGACGAAGCCGACCACCTCTTCCACCTCACCGGTGAACAGCCGCCGCGCCGGGAGGCGACCAGCACGCACGTGCGCCCGGGCCTGCTCCTGGTGCTGGACCGGCTGCACGACACCCCGGCGATGGTGGTGACCGACTGCGGCGAGGTCCTGGCCCAGAACGCGCTGTCACGGGCGCTGAGCGGAGACGTCCTCGCCCGCCCGCCCCAAGGACGCAACATGATCCGCCGCTTCTTCCTGGACCCGGCGGCCCAGGAGCTCTTCCCGCCCGAGGACCGCCCCGAGCGCGCCCGCGAGCAGGTCGCCGGCCTGCGAGCGGTAGCCTCGGCCCGCCCCACGGACCCCGAACCCTCCTCGCTCGTCGCCGAACTACGGGCCACGAGTGAGGAGTTCGCCCGCCTCTGGGACGAACACGAGGTCGCCGTACGCCGCGCCTCCACGAAACGCTTCCGGCACCCTGCGATTGGCATCCTCGAACTCGACTGCGAGGTTCTCGTCAACTCAGACGTCAACCAGCAGCTCGTCATCCACACGGCCCGCCCGGGCACGGAGTCGTACCAGCGCTTGCAGTTGCTGCGGGTGGTGGGCTTGCAGGACCTGACGCCGACGAGCTCCTGAACGCGTGCGCGCCTTTCAGGTTCGCTCCTTGCCCACGCACATGCCCACGATCCCCAACTCGGCGCCATCTGGCGCCGACGGCGGCACACCATCTGCCACTGGCACAGGCAGCAAGACGACCACCCCCCTACTACCGCGCACTCAAGCCCCTCCCCGGCGGCCACGCCGAGCAACTGGCTGAGGCGATCGACAACACACCGCCGGCCGTGATCCTTCGGCCCCACTCCGGTCATTTCCGCAGATCGGCGGAGAAGAAGGGAGCAAGGAGTGCGAACAATGCGTCGGGGCGGTCAAGGGGGATGATGTGGCCGCAGTCCTGGAGACGGTGTCCGACCAGGTCATCGGCGATGGGACGAAGTTGGCGTTCGAGCCCGGTGCCAACGGGGTGAGAGCCGACGGCCATGGTGGGCATGGTCAGCCGGGCCGTCGCGACAGCGTCCTGGATCTGCTGCGCGCTGGTGGGCAGGGCACGGTAATAGGAGAACGCACAGCGCAGGGCCTCGCTCCCGGTGTACGCGTGGACGAAGGCCGCACGGATGTCGTCGGGCACTCCTCGCCCCAGCGTCCCCGAGTTGAGGAACCAGTCGATGTACGGGGCCTCGTTGCCGGCCAGGGCGGTCTCGGCGAGGCCGGGGACGGCGTGGAAGCCGAACCACCACGGGGCGCCGCCTTCGATGACGTGTTCTGCTCCGGGCAGGCTGCCGAGCAGTGCCTCCATCACGACCAGGCGCCGGACGAGTCCAGGCTGACGCAGCGCGAGCAGAACGCCGGGGGCGGTGCCCGCGTCGATACCGACCACCGCTGCCGAGGTCTCGCCGAGTGCGTCGAGCAACCCTTCGAGGTCGGCGGCGAGGGTGCCTGCGTCGTAACCTTCGACGGCACGTGAACTGGCACCGAAGCCTCGCAGATCCGGGGCGATGACCCGGTACTGCCCGGCCAGTCGGTCCATGATGCCGCTCCAGAGTTGCCAGGTGTGCGGAAAGCCGTGCAGCAGGAGAACTGCAGGTCCGTCCCCGGCGATTGCGACGTTGAGTTGGACGCCGTTCGTCGTGATGCGGCGTAGTTGGTGTGTGGTGGTGACGGGCATGACGGCCCTCCCGAGTGGTTACCATTGGTGACCACAGAACGATAGGTAACTGTCCGACCGCTTCCTAGACGGCACTTTCAGGGAAGGTGGTGAGCCACAGGTGACCACCCGAGGAGACCGGGCCGCCGGTCGCGGGGTACGCGGCGATCTGTTCGATCCCAAGTGCCCAACGCGGCAGTTGCTGGATCGCATAGGTACGAAGTGGACGTCCATGGCCGTCAAGACGCTCGCCGATGCCGCACCGGGCGAGGTGCGCTTCGCGGAGCTGAGACGCCGGATGCCCGGCGTCTCGCAGAAGATGCTGTCCGTGACGCTGCGAAGCCTGATGCGCGACGGGCTGGTGTCGCGCCGGGTCGAACCGACCGTGCCGCCGCGGGTCTTCTACCGACTCACCGGACTCGGGCTGTCCCTTGAAGCCGCGCTTGCGGGGCTTCGGACCTGGGCGGAGGAGCACATGGCCGAGATCGACCACGCCAACGAAGCCGCCGACCAGGAGGTCGATGAGGGATAGGCAGGCCGGCTCCGCGCTCAGCACTGGTGACTCGGGTACTCGATGGTCTACGACTCCGTCGGTCTCTATTTCAACCCGCCCGAGGGTGCGGTGGTGCTCTCGGTGGACGAGAAGTCGCAGATCCAGGCTCTGGACCGGTCCCAACCCGTGCTGCCGATAATGCCGGGCATGCCCGAGCGGCGCACCCACGACTACGTCCGCAATGGCCTGACCACGCTGTTTGCCGTCTTCGACGTGGCCACGGGTGAAGTGATCACGGCCCTGCACCACCGGCACCGGGCCGTGGAGTTCAAGAAGTTCCTAATCCGCATCGACAAAGTGGTGCCGACGCACCTGCAGATCCACCTGATCGCGGACAACTACGGCACCCACAAAACGCCGGCGATCAAGGCCTGGCTGGCCAAACACCCCAGGTTCGAGCTGCACTTCACTACGTGCAGGCTATCGGGTTGCGTCCCAAGCTCCATGTCAGTGCCGATGGTTCGGGGGTGGTCGGGCATACCGGGGTACGGTTGCTGGTAGGCACCAGGCGGCGTACGGGGCGAGCGCTAGTGCGACGGTGAGGTCGGTGACGGCCATACGGCGGATGAGGTCTTCACCGACCGCCGGCTTGTCACCCTGGTCCACCTACGCACCGGGCTCCCGCACGCCGCGCTCGCCGAAGCCGGCACGCCCAAAGCCCAATCTCGGACCAAGTCGTTATTGCGGTCGGTCCTGACTCCTCGCATGCGTCGGATGGCTGCTGCTTACTGCTGGTTGCTGCCGCCGGTGCAGTTCCAGAGTTCGACCAGCGTGCCGTTGACCGTTTCGGCCCCGGTGACGTCCAGGCATAGGCCGGACGCGACGTTGGTGACAGTTCTGTCGCTGTTGAGGTTCCACTGCTGGTTGGTGCCGCCGTGGCAGCCATAGATGATGACGGCGGTGCCGGCTGCGGTCCCGGCGCCGGAGGCGTCGAGGCAGTTGCCGCGGCCCGACACCAGTTCCTTCGCGGAGTTCAGGGTCCAGGACTGGTTAGCGCTGCCGTTGCAGTCCCAGATCTCTGCCCGGGCGTTGTCGGCGGTGCTGCCGGCGTGCACGTCCAGGCACCTGCCGGAGGCCGCCCCACGCAGTGCCCCGGTGCTCCCGCCGCTGGAGCCGCCGAGTCCCCATCCGTATTGGAACCTGTCGAGCCCGGAGCGGTTGGTGACGCTCAGTGAAAGGTCCGTGCCGCTGCCGCTGAGAGAGGTGATGGCGCAGGAGTGGCTCTCGCACGGGCCGGGGCCCTCGGTCTGGCTGCCGCCCTTGACGCCTACCCATAGCATCCGACAACGCGACCGTGACCTATCAGATGGTCCGCTCCGCAAAGAGGTGAACACGCGGATCGGATGACCGCCGTGGAGCGGGGGCTGCTGCGGCTGCTGGTTCTCTGCCCGCGCGGGCAGACGGTTGACTGACTAGGCTTAATGCAGAGGAAGTAGAGCACCGGTCAAGACGGCTGGTAACGGGGCGGAAAAGACCAGTCAGTGGTTTCCGCAGTGGTAATGCATCACGGTTCAATCATTGAAAGTCCAACACCTCCGATGTCGAGGAGGCAGAGGCATGGTGAGCGTCCCCAAGCGCCGCGGCGTGACAGCCCTCGCAACTGCTCTGCTGACCACAGGAGCCCTATTCGGCCCAACTGTTGCGGAGGCAGCGTCCGCCCCATCCCTCGCGCTAGATAGTCTCGCCATCCTGTCGACGGATGTCGTCATCAACAGGAACGTGACCTTCAGCGGAGGTATCCCAGTTGGCGGCTGGTACTCGCTGAGCGTCTTCGGCAGCGGGTCCTATACCTACTCCGGCCACATGCACAACTCGGGCGTGCAGGGCTACAACTTCGCCGGGGTCTGCGTCGTGAGATTCGCCAACGGCACGGCCTTCGTGTTCGTGACGAGCGGCCGAGTGCACGGGACCTTCGAGTCGGGGTCCCGAGACCACAACTGGAACAGAAGCGCTACGCGCCAGTCCATCCGTGATGCCTATCAGGCCTCGGGTGGCGGCTGGAATGCGCGCTGCAGGAACCAGATAGACGGCGATCGTAATGCCCTGATCAACTCGACGATCCAGGGGGCCGGATACGCAAAAAAGGTCATTGTGATCTTTGCCTGAATAGCTAGTCAGCGGAGCTGGGCAGGCGGCCGTAATTCCCTGAAAGGTCAAGAGAAAGTGGCTGTGCCGCTGCAATCCGTCAACGACAAAGAATGGAAGACGTCCGTGAGAAATTACCGTTCACACGTCAAGACGACATTGGCATTCGCTGTGGCAGGCGCTCTGTCTGCCGCGCTTTTTCAGGTTGGCGCCCCGGAGGCAAAGGCCGCACCAAGTGAGCCCACTCAGGCGTGCGACTATGCAGCCTACTACGACGAAGTCCCACGCGGACACGGCTGGATAATCCATGACATGAACCTACGGTTCGCGCTGGACTGCTTGATTAATGCTGAGCGAGTCAAACACGGACTGCCCGCTCTCAAACTGAACGTGCCCCTGATAAAGGCAGCGAGGACACACGCCAACGCCGCCGTAAGCTGGAAATGGTGGGGTCCAGGTAAGGACTCGCACACCAACCCGATTACCAGGTCAAAGCCCGCGGGTCGGATGAAGTACGCGGGCTACTGTCCAGGCCAGTCATTCTCCTCCGCGGAGATCACATACACGGGCTGGGGAGGCGGAGGCACACCACGGGCCGCGTTCACCTGGTGGATGAACAGTCCAACCCATCGCGCCATCATATTGGACCCGGGACTCACCGAGATTGGCCGAGTGGCGTTGCCTGGCGCGGCGGATGAGAGCGGCGCGGGTGCAGCTGGCGCAGGAACCTATGTGGCGGACTTGGGACACTGCGGACCGTAGCCCAAGACAAGCAAGCTCCCTCCCCAGCGTCACAGCCCCGCCCCGGTGCGGGCAACAGCCACTTCTCGCCGGACCAGGTCAGCAGCTGCGGCGGGCGGGTGCCGCCCGGGTTCTGCGAGCGCCAGCTACGGTCCGCGACGAACTCCTCCCACGTCAGGTCCCCGGACAGTCCGTTCGCCCCGACCTGCTGCCAGGAGTCGTCCCACTCGTCGTACGGGATCCCGTCCCGGGCCTTGTGGCGGGCGAGCCCGAATATCCACGACACCAGCCGACGCCGCCAGTCGACCCGCTGCACTCCTCCGGATCGCTCCCTGCGAAGGCACGTTACGCGGGCAACTGGACGTCGACGAGGTCGTCCAGGTCCAGGCGCAGCTCCGCGAACGCCTGCCCGGTGCAGCGGATGTCCCGCTCGTCATACGTCCAGCGCGCCTTGTACTTGTAACAGCGCACGGCTATGTCGCCGAAGAAGACGTGGCCGTGCTGCGCCAGTCCCGGCATGTGGAGGAGCTCGTCAGGGTCCAGCGGCACCATGGCGTTCTGCGTCAGGTCCGCGAAGAGGGAGCGAGCGTATTCCCGGCTGATCGGCATGACGGGATGGTGGCAGCGCCACTGACAACTCCGTTCGGGCTGGGCCCTATTGCCGGATCGTTCCAGGTGAAGCCGTTCAGCTGATTACGTCGCTCAGCTGTCGAACCCGGCGTCGAAGCCCTTGAGGACCGGGTCCAGCTCCAGGGCCGCGCCGCACAAGGAGCGCAGCCGGGTGCCTGGGTGCTGCGCCGCATCCAGAGCCTGGTCCAGGGTCAGCACCGGCGCCCCGGGCGGAGCCTCCGTGCAGTCCACGGCGTGAACGACGCCCCGGCTCGGCCCGCGGCCGCCGGCCTTGGCCAGCACCCAGCCCGACGGACGCCGGGGCCCCAGCTCGCAGGCCGGCTCCGTCCTCCCGTTGGAGGACGGAGCCGTTTCGACGCAGATTCGACGTGTGGTCAGGCGTGGCGGCGGTTGCCGGTGAAGGCCCGGTACAGGGCCAGGAGGATGAGCGAGCCGACGATGGCGGCGATCCAGGTGGAGAGGTCGAAGAAGCCGTCGATGGAGTCGACGCCGAAGATGACCTTGCCGAGCCAGCCGCCGAGAAGGCCACCCGCGATACCGATGAGCATCGTGATGATGATGCCGCCCGGGTCCCTGCCGGGCATGAGCGCCTTGGCGATGATGCCCGCGAGCAGACCGATGAGTATCCAGGCGATGATGCCCATGATGCGTGTCTCCTACCTGGTCGTATAAAGACTCTGTCAGGACACCCGGGTGTTCCGTGATCGCGAATTCAAACCTCGCGCATGCCTGGGCGGAATCGGAGATGGTGTTCGCGCAACGTGTCAGCCGACCGGGTGCAGCAGGCCCTGGCGTTGAGCGAGTGCATACGATCAACGGCCCGATGGGGCAGCCTCAAGGCCCCTGTCGCGGCCAGTGAACAAGCGATTGGGCTGCGTCCCGCGCAGGTGGACGCGCTGCGCGTGTACCTGAGCCTCGGCACGCAGCTGCGGCTCCCGCCGGCCGACGGACTGACCGAGCGGCTACGGACGGCGTACTTCGACCGCCCGAACAACCGGTGGCGGATCCGACCGACGACGAAGACGTCCAGGAGTAGACCGGCGCGGATCGCGCGCCACCCACCATCCCTGGCTGACATTGCATCGAGCGGCGTGCCGTCGTCGGCACCCCCATCGCCGAGTACGTCCCCGACAAGCTCGTCAACGGGCGTCTTGCCCTCGTGGGAGATGCCGCCTCAGGGCCTGCGGCCGGGCAGACGGAGACCTGCTGTTCAGACAGCCACCACCGCAAAGTGGAGCACGCGCGGCCATGTAAGCGCCGTTTACTCAGGCCCAGTTGAGTATCTGGGCTCAGGCCCGGCGCACGGCCGCGGGGCGATGATCAGTGCAACGAACAGGCATACAGGGCCTGTTCGGCCGACTGAGCCTGATGGGGAGACCTTCCAATGTCCCGACGTATCGCTGTGTCTGTCGCCGCCGGTGTCGTCGTTGTCGGAGGCGCGGGCGCCTACGCTCTCGCCTATGCCGGGGAGCAGCCTCCCGCCCTCACGCACAGCAGTGCCCGCTACAGCGCCCCCGCCGGTGACCGTGACGGTTCGCTGAGTTTCACCACCGACGTCTCCGCCTCCTCCGGCGTCAAGAGCGTCAAGGTCCTGGCCTGGCCGGCTGCCTCCTCGCTCGCCGAGCAGAAGCTGACCGCCAAGGACATGGCCGCCGCCGGGAGAGCCGTCTGCACGCCGGCCGGCAAGCACACCGTCCACTGCACCTACACCACCACCGTCACCCCCACCGACGCGGCATCCTCCCCCCACAGCGCCTGGCACATCGCAGTCCTGGCCGAAGCGAACAACGGCACCACCACCCTCGACAACGAGGCAGCCGGCTTCACCGTCCGCTGACGTAGCTCTGGCCGGGATGTGGCAGG
>NZ_JBEXCW010000164.1:0-9585 GCF_040605435.1 Streptomyces sp. NPDC005574 | reverse complement strand
CCCGCCGCCCGGTAACGGATCTTGTAGAGATGAGGACACTTCGACCACCGCGACCGCGGATGCCCACACTCCTTAAAAAACGAACCCATCCCACGCTTCAACACAACCGAAGGCATGACCTGCTGACCCCATACGCCCGATGCTGACAGTTTGCTGGCCGCCAGAGCCTCAGATCGCCGCTGACCTGCGAACATGCGCAGAGGGCCAGCTATGTTCTGGAACTGGATCGGACGCACCCAGCAGGAGATCGAACAGGCCCGTGAGGACTGGACGACGGGGACGCGCTTCGGCGAGGTCAAGGGCTACGACGGCGCCCCGCTGCCCGCTCCGCCGCTCCCCGCGGGGGCGCTGAAGCCGCGCGGCCGGGTGCGCTGACCCTCCCGCGGGGGGAGAGGCGGTCGCTCACACGGGCTGCGGGGTCAGCCGCCGGTGGCCCCGGCGGTCGTAGTAGGCGGTCATCCCGAAGCCGAAGAGCAGGGCGAGGGCGGCGCCGACCGCGATCATGGTCCAGGCCCGGGTGAGACCGGCGTCGCCGCGCGCGTCGAAGTAGAGGATGGCACGCACCCCGTCGCTGAGCTGCCGCATCGGCTCGAAATGGGACAGGAAGCGGTAGAACCCGGGGACCGCCTGGAGCGGGACGGTGGCGCCCGAGGACGGCAGCCCCAGCACGATGAACACGAACATGGACACCAGCTGGCCGATCCCGCCGAAGGCGGCGTTGATGGCCTGCACCCCGAGGCCCACCGCGAGGGCCGCGCAGTAGGAGTAGATCCACAGCAGCGGCAGACGGGTCGCGTCCATCCCCAGCAGCACGACACAGGCGAACATGATCAGGGACGCGCTGAGCAGGGTGATGCCCGCGGTCATCGCCATCTTCAGCAGCAGCGTCTGCCTCCGGTTGATCGGCACGGTGGGCAGCCGGGTGTGCCAGGGCCCGATCTCGTTGTCGGCGTAACCGAGCGACGTGTCCACGCCGTTGTTGATGACGTTGCCGCCGAGGAAGCCGGCCAGCACGAGCAGCAGGGTGTAGTAGAACGCGGTCAGCCCCAGGCCGCTGTGGTCGCCGAGCGGGTGGCCAGGCCGGGTGGTGACGGTCACCGGGTCGGCGAGCAGCACCTTCGTCGTCGCGTTCGCCCGGGTGGCCGCCGAGGTGAGCTGCCTACCGATGTCCAGGGACGCCTGCCGGGCCGCCTGCGTCGTGATCTGACTGGCGAGGGACGAACCGAGGCTCCCCTTGCCGGGGTTGGTGAGCACGGTGAGGGACGGGCGTGCGGTCGCCCCGGTCGTGGTGAGCGCGGTGACGGAGTCGGTGAAGTCCGGCGGGACCACCAGCGCGCCGTAGACCTTGCCGGAGTCCAGTTCGTCCTGCGCCTGCGCGAGGGTGAGAGTGCGCCACTCGGCCTTGCCGCCCGCGGCCCCGGCGGTGACGGCCCGCACGATCTGCGTGCCGAGGTTCTGCCGCTGACCCGCCGGAGGCGCGCCCCTGTCGGAGTTGAGCAGCGCGATCGGCAGGTCGTGCAGGTCGCGTTGCGGGTTGACGATGCCGCCCATGTAGAGCAGCGACAGCAGCAGGGCGAGCAGCCCGGTCAGGATCGTGGGCACCAGCCACAGTTTGGGCCGGCGCAGCAGCACGGCGGCAGTGGCCTGGGGGCGGGCGTCGGCCATGGTTCTCCGTAGGGGGTCGGGGTGCGGCGGGCGTGTGCTGGCGATCATCCGCGTGCCGTACGGCGGTGGAGGGCAACGACACGACCGTGGACGCGCGGGCCCGCCGAGGCAACCCTGGGCGGCGCGGAAACCTCCTATCAGTCGAATCGACCGCGTGTTCGCGAAGGAGCGTCCGTTGGCATCCCAGCTGTCCCGCCGGAAGTTCGTGGTCTACTCCCTCGCCGCGACCACCCTGACCGTCGCGGCGCCGCTCGGCTGCGACACGTCGGCGGCGGCGGGCGCCGAGCGGACGCCGGGCGCGGAGCCGTCGGACGTCCTGGTGACCGGCACCGACGAGGAGATGCTGGTCCTGGAGGTCACCGCGGCCAACAGGATCGTCGTACGGCTGCCGCGGGTCGAGGTCGGCCAGGGCGTCACCACCGCCGTCGCCATGATGATCGCCGAGGAACTCGACGCCCGGCTCGCCGACGTGGACGTGCCGCTCGCCGAGGCCCGCAGGAAGGGCAACCAGTACACCGGCGGCTCCAGTTCGGTGAGTTCGCTCTACGGCCCGGCCCGCCGGCTCGCCGCCACCGCCCGCGCCCGGCTGGTGACCGCGGCCGCCCGCCGCTGGCACCTGCCCGCGTCCGGACTGCGGACCCGGGACACCCTCGTGATCGCCCCGGACGGGCGCACGGCCACCTTCGGCTCCCTCACGGCCGACGCCGCCCGGATCCGCCGGCCGGCCGTGTCGAGCAAGCCCAAACCGGCCTCCCGGCACCGGGTGATCGGACGGCCGGCGACCCGGATCGACGCCCGGGACATCGTCACCGGCACGGCCCGCTACACCGGGGACCTCACGGTCGCGGGCGCCCGGCCGACCGTGGTGGCCCGGCCGCCGACGCTCGGCGGGAAGGTCGTCTCGGTCGACGACCGGGCCGCCCGCGCGATGCCCGGAGTGCACGCCGTCGTCAGGGTGGACGGCGGGGTCGCCGTCGTGGCGGAGACCTTCTACCACGCGCTCAAGGCGAGGGACGCGCTGCACGTCACCTGGGCGCCGGGCCCGCTGGCCGGACTGTCCGACGTCGCCATCCGCTACCGGCTGCTGGCCGCCCTGCCCCCGCTGGGCCCGCCACCGAGCGGATCGACGCAGGTCGGCGGGGAGTTCGCGTTCGCCTTCGTCAGCCACGCCCCGATGGAGGTGCTGACCGCGGTGGCGGACGTGCGCGCCCACCGCGCCGAGATCTGGTTCTCCTCGCAGGCCCCGATGGACGCCCGCGCCGCGATCGCCGACGCGATCGGACTGCCGGAGTCGAAGGTGCGGGTCCATGTCGTGCGGGGCGGCGGCTCGTTCGGGCGGCGGCTGAACCACGACGCGGCGCTCGAAGCGGCCCTGATATCCCGGGCCGCGAAGCAACCGGTGAAGCTGATGTGGAGCCGAGCCGACGACCTGCGGCACGGCCGGATGCGGCCCGCCTCCCAGCACCGGATCCGCGCCAGCCTCTCCCGGGGCCGAGTGGTGGCCTTCGCCCACGCGACGGCCTCGGTGAGCGAGTCGTACGACGGAGCGGGCGCGTCCGCCCAGGGCGGGGTGCGCGCCACCGCGCGGCCACTGCCCAGCGACAGCGGCCTGTACAACTTCGGCCGGCTGTCCGGCGACTGGGGCTCCGTCGAACTGGCGATGCCCCTCGGCGCGTGGCGGTCGGTCGACTCCGGGACGACCCGCACCGCCGAGGAGATCGTCGTGGACGAGATCGCGGCGAGCCTCGGCCGGGACCCCGTCGCCTTCCGCCGCGCCACGCTCCGCAGCAAGGCCGTCCGAGCCGTGCTCGACAAGGCCGCCGGCGCCGGGCACTGGGGCCGGACCATGCCCGGCGGCCACGCCCAGGGGATGGCCGTCCACGAGGAGTACGACTCCTGCGTGGCCTGCCTGGTCGAGATCGACGCCGAGGACCCGAAGAACCCCCGCGTCACCCGCGTGGTGATGGCGGCCGACGTCGGAACCGCGGTCAATCCGCGTGGACTCGAGGCCCAGCTCATGGGCACCGCCGTCGACGGCATCTCCACCGTGCTGCGGGCCGGGCTGCACATCGACCGGGGCGCGGTGCGCGAGAGCAGCTTCACCGATTTCCGCTACGCCCGCCAACGGCACGCCCCGCTGTCAGTGATGTTACCGGTAACATCACGGTCGTCAAGGCCCCGGACCGCATCCGGACCCCACGGGCCCAGGCAGACTTCTGGACTGTTGGTCCAGTGTCTGGACTGTTAGTCTTAGCCCATCATTGCGGCCAGGAGAGGGAACGAGAGCCATGGCGGTGGCGGTGGACGCGCACGGCGACGCGGACCGGGAGCCGGGGGGCGGCGCGGGCGCGGACGCCGAGCGGGATGCGATCCTCGCCGCGCTGACCCCCGTCGCGGCGGGGATCGCGGCGACGTTCGGCCCGGTGTGCGAGGTGGTCCTCCACGACTACCGGCGGCCCGAGAACTCGGTGGTCGCCGTCGCCGGCACGGTGACCGGACGGGCCGTCGGCGGGGCGATGAGCGAGATCGGCCTGCGCATCCTCGGTCGCGGCGACGACGCGGGCGACGACCTCAACTACCTCACCCGCACCGGGTCCGGCAAGCTGGTCAAGTCGTCCACGATGGTCCTTCGCGACTCGACGGGCACCGTGTTCGGCGCGCTCTGCGTGAACCTCGACGTCGGCGCGGTCACCGAGGCCCACGCCCTGATCGGCGCCCTCGCCGGCCTCGCTCCCGGCCCCGCCGAACCCCCGGTCACCACCTTCGGCAACGACATCGACTCCGTGGTGGACGCCCTCCTCGACGCCCACCTGCTCCGGCAGAACCAGACCTGGGCGGCACTCGACCGCGCCCGGCGCCTCGACCTCTTCCGCGGCCTGGACGAACACGGCGTGTTCGCCGTCCGGCGCGCGGTCGAGCAGGTCGCCGCCCGGCTCGGCATCTCCCGCGCCTCCGCCTACAACTACCTCGCCCAGTCCCGCGCCACCGGCGCCCCGACCTCCGACAAAGGACCCGCGTGACGACCACCCCACCACCGGTCACCCTGGACGACATCCGTGCGGCCGCCGCCCGCATCGGGGGTGTCGCCCACCGCACCCCGGTACTGCGCTCCCGCACCCTCGACGGCCTCGTCGGCGCCGAAGTACACCTCAAGTGCGAGAACTTCCAGCGCATCGGCGCCTTCAAGTTCCGCGGCGCCTACCACGCGGCCGCCCGCCTCACGCCGGAGCAGCTCACCCGTGGCATCGCCGCCTACTCCTCGGGCAACCACGCCCAGGCCGTCGCCCTGGCGGCCCGGGAGCTGGGCACCACCGCGGTGATCGTCATGCCCGAGGACACCCCGCGTTCCAAGCGCGAGGCCACCGCGGGCTACGGCGCCGAGATCGTGACGTACGACCGCTACACCGAGGACCGGGCCGCCGTCGCCCAGGCGCTGGCCGCCGAACGGGGCCTCGAACTCATCCCGCCCTACGAGCACCCCGACGTCATCGCAGGGCAGGGCACCGCGGCACTCGAACTGCTGGAGGAAACAGGGGAGTTGGGTGCTCTGTTCGTGCCGGTCGGCGGCGGTGGGCTGATCGCCGGGAGCGCCACGGCGGCCAAGGGACTGCACCCCGGGATCCGGGTGACCGGGGTCGAACCGGAGGCCGGCGACGACACCAGGAGGTCCCTCGCGGCCGGGCGCCGGGTCAGCGTCCCCGTGCCGCGCACCATCGCCGACGGACAGGCCGTCGACATCCCCGGAGAGCTCACCTTCTCCGTGAACCGGAGGCTGGTCGACGACATCGTGCTGGTGTCCGACGACGAGATCAGGGACGCGATGCGGTTCGTCTTCGAGCGGCTGAAGATCGTCGTGGAACCCAGCGGGGCCACCCCGCTCGCGGCCCTGCTGTCCGGCCGGGCGGGCCCTCTCCCGCCGCGCGTCGGCGTGATCGTTTCGGGCGGCAACATCGACGCGGAGCGGTTCGCCCTCATCTGCGGAGGCGGCGGTGCCGGCCCGGGCGGGAGCGGGAACGGCTGAGGGGGCGGCCGGCACGGCCTCCGTCACCCGAATGGCCGTCCGGGGTGGACGGGCGGACGATGGAGTGGTGGGGCCGGGCCCCGTCGATGCCGCGTGGGGCGGCCGGGCGACGGAGGCGGCCCCGGCCGTGCCGTACACGGCTGGAAGGGAGAGCGGTCATGTTCGAGGTGAAGACGCTCGACAAGCCGGACGAGCGGCGGGACTTCCCGCGGGGCCACATCGAGGCGGTCCACATGAGCGGACTGGACTTCGCCGTGGCCACCTTCGAGCCCGGCTGGCGCTGGAGCGAGTCGGTGGGCCCCATCGCGGGGACCGACAGCTGCGCGATCCACCACAACGGCTATGTGGTGGAAGGCCGTATGCACGTCCGCATGGACGACGGCGGCGAAGGAGAGCTCGGCCCCGGCGACGTCTTCGTGATCCCGCCGGGCCATGACGCCTGGATCGTCGGCGACGAGCAGTGCGTGGTCCACGACTTCGCGGGAGCCATGGCACAGGACTACGCGAAGGCGGACGACGGCTGAGGGGGCGAACGCGGCGGGAACCCGCGTCTTGACCGCACCTCGTCGGCGGCGGCGCGTCGGCAACATACGCGACAACGTGTATTGCATACCGCAGGGCGTATACCGCACATCGCACACTGCATACCGAAGGGCGCGTACTCGATACCGCGTACCGAATACCGCGTGCCGAATACCGCCTACGTCTCAGACCGGCAGCAGGCGCGTGACGAGCGCGCCGAGCTGTCGTGCGTTGCGGCACTCGTGCATCTCGACCAGGTCGGCGTAGACGGGCGCGGCGGAGTCGCCCGTGCCCCACTGCGCACGCTGCTCGGGGTTCAACCAGTAGACGCGGCGGGCCCGTTCGGCGATGCGGCGCAGCGCCGGCAGGTTCGGGTCGCTCATGTTCGTACGGGCGTCGCCGAGCACGAACACGGTGGTGCGCGGGCCCACCGCCGCCTCGTAGCGCTCCGCGAACTCGCCCAGCGCGACGCCGTAGTCACTGCTCCCGTGCCAGCCGGTGAGGGTCGCCTCCGCCCGGATGCGCGCCCCGAGCCCCTCCGGGTCGGCCGCGCCGTGCACGAGCAGCCGGGTCACCTCGTCGATCCGGTTGACGAAGGCGAACACGCGCACCTTGCTGAACTGGTCGTGCAGCGCCTGCACCAGCAGCATCGTGAAGTCGGAGAAGCCGGACACGGAGCCCGACACGTCGCACAGCAGCACCAGTTCGGGCCGGACGGGACGCCGCCTGCGCAGCACCGGGCGCATCGGCACCCCACCCGTCGACAGGGAGCCGCGCAGGGTGCGCCGCAGGTCGATGCTGCCGCGGGCGGCCCGGCGGCGGCGGGCGGCGAGCCGGGTGGCGAGCTTGCGCGCCAGCGGCTGCACGGTCCGGCGCAACTCGGCCAGTTGGGCCTTGCCCGCGAACAGGAAGTCGACCCGGTCGGCCGTGGGTGCCACCGCCCGCCGGGCGATCTCGTCACGGCCGCGCCGTTCGGCGACCCGGCGCCTGGCCTCCGCGGCCACCATCGCGCGGAACGCCTCGATGCGCCGCCGGATCTCGTCCTCCAGCAGCCGGTCGGCGAAGCCCGTACCGGCGCCCTGAGCCCTCAGGCCGTCGCGTACACGTGCCAGCAGGGTCTGCGGCCGCAGCCGGTCGAGTGCCTGGTACGACGACCAGCCGTCCGATCCCGGGGTGGAGCCGTAGCCGCCGAAACCGTCGACCGCCTCCACGGCGAGCCGGCCCAGCAGGGCCGCGTCGTCGGCGGCGAGGGCGGCCGCGAGCCGGTTCCGCAGGTCCTCGCGGTCGGCGGGTCCTGCGCCGTCGACGCCGACGCGCTGCGGGAAGTACAGGTCGAAGACCGGGTCGAACACCGACCGTTGCTCCGTGGTGTGCAGGAGTGTCGCCGCCAGTCCCTCGCGCAGCAGCTCCCGGTCGGCCAGCCCGAGGGCCGCCACCGCCCGCGCCGCGTCGACGGTCTCGCCGGTGCCGACGCGGACGCCGTGCGAGCGGAGCGCGGCGGCGAACCCGGTCAGCCGGGCGGTGACCTCCGAGGGTGTGGTCACAGAGCCTCCAGGTCGAGCTTGGCGGCTGCCTTGAGGATGTCGTCCTGATGCTTGAGGAGTACGCCCAGGCTGTCGCGTACGACGGTCTCGTCCAGGGTGTCGGCGCCGAGCGCGAGCAGCGTGCGCGCCCAGTCCACGGTCTCGGCGACCGACGGCGCCTTGCGCAGGTCCAGGGCACGCAGCGCCCCGACCACGCGGACCACCGACGCGGCCAGCGCCTCATCCAGGGCCGGCACCTTCAGCCGTACGATCCGGCGCTCCAGCTCCTCCTCGGGGAACCCGATGTGCAGGAAGAGGCAGCGGCGGCGCAGGGCCTCCGACAGTTCGCGGCTCGCGTTGGAGGTCAGCACGACGAAGGGGCGGCGGGTCGCGGTGACGGTGCCCAGCTCGGGCACCGTGATCTGGAAGTCGCTGAGCACCTCCAGGAGCAGTCCCTCGACCTCGACGTCCGCCTTGTCGGTCTCGTCGATCAGCAGGACCTTGGGCTCGTCCCCGCGGATGGCGGTGAGCAGCGGGCGGGGGAGCAGGAACTCCTCGCTGAAGATGTCGGTGCGGGCCTCGTCCCAGGTCTCGTCGCGGCCCGCGCTGATCCGCAGCAACTGCTTGGCGTGGTTCCACTCGTACAGCGCCCGGGACTCGTCGACGCCCTCGTAGCACTGGAGCCGGACCAGCCGGGCCCCCGCGACCTCGGCGACGGCCTTGGCGAGTTCCGTCTTGCCGACGCCCGCGGGGCCCTCCACCAGGAGCGGCTTGCCGAGGCGGTCGGCGAGGAAGACGGTGGTGGCGACGGCGGGCGAGGCGAGGTAACCGGCCTCGGCGAGCCGTGCGGAGACGTCGTCGACGGATGTGAACAGCAACGGGGCCTCCAGCTCGGCGCGGCCGACTCCGACCTTGTGCGGAGTCACTATCTAAGCGCTTGTTCACCCCAGCTGTCACGCGTTCCGTTCCGGGGGAAGGGGCGCCCCTCCCCGGGAGCTGTGACAGGGCTGTGACCGGAGGTGTGGCCTCCGTCACTGCCCTGGGGGGCCGTGCTTGATCGACTCGGGGTATGCGCAGAACCAGTGATCGCCGGGCGATGACGCCGGCTCTCGCCCGCGCGGGCGTTCTCGGCCCGGCGGGCCGCCGCAGCGACCGTGCCGGCACCGGCGCGGCACCGGGGTCCGGCGCCCCGGCGTCCGGCCCGTCCGTGACCGCGGGTGTGTGCGTCGACGGCACGCTGCTGCCTGAGCCCGGCGCGCTCCCGCTTCTCGTGACGCCGGACGGCGGGCTCGACCTCGGCACCACGGGCAGGCTCGGTGTCAGCCCGTGGCGGGCCGCCACTCCGGAGCCGTCATGAGCGGTTTCGTACGGACCGAGGACCCGTCAGGCTCCGGCCCGTCGGCGCCGGGACCGCTCCAGCGGCTCCTACGGCGGTCCCGGCGGCACCGGCAGGCCGACGGCGCCGTCACCGCCGCGTTCGTCGTCGCCGACCTCCTCCTCGTCACGGCGATCCTGCTGCTGGGCACCGAGGGCGTCTTCACCGAGGACTGGCTGGGTTACCCCGGCATGATGGACCCCAACGGCGCCTCTTATCAGCGGAGTTGCGTGCTGTTCCTGTGGAGGGTCGAGGCGGTCACCGTCGGCGTGGCCGTCGCCTGCCGCCTCTGGACCGCCGCCGTCACCCAGCTCGTCCTGCTCACCGCGGGGGCGGCTTTCATCGGATCCCTCTCGACCTACTGGAACCCGTGACGGCCCGCCGCCCGATCCCGGGGACACCAGCCGCGGCTCACGACCTCCCGACCGCGAACGAGTCCATCACCGGACCCGTCACCCACATTGTCCGTCCGCTCCCCC
>NZ_JBEXCW010000163.1:0-9856 GCF_040605435.1 Streptomyces sp. NPDC005574 | reverse complement strand
GTTTTGTACTCCAGCATCGTCCGCATCTGCCGCCACGCCGCGTCGGAGATGGCGCCGGCGAGCCTGTGGTTCTTGACCATAGTGCGGACGGTCAGATCTTCGATCACGACCGTTTGGTCTTCACGGACGAGCCGAGTGGTCAGCTTGTGCAGGGTGTCGCGGCGCCGGTCGGCGATACGGGCGTGGACGCGGGCGACCTTCCGGCGAGCCTTGACCCGGTTCGCGCCGCCCCCCTTGGCCTTGCGCGACAAGTCCCGCTGAGCCCGGGCCAGGCGGGCCCGGTCCCTGCGCTCATGCTTCGGGTTGGTGATCTTCTCCCCCGTGGAGAGCGTCGCCAGGGACGTGATCCCCACGTCGATGCCCACCGCACCCGTGGTAGCCACAGCCGGGGCAATCGTGTCGACGCAGAGCAGCGACACGAACCAACGCCCGGCCGCGTCCTGGGACACCGTCACCATGGACGGCGCCGCCCCCTCGGGCAGCGGCCGCGACCACACAACGTCCAGCGGCTCCGCCATCTTGGCCAGCGTCAGCCTCCCCTCACGGAAGCGGAAACAACGCGCTCAACCGCGTCACCTGGATCGTGGCCTCCAAGGGCGGGACCGTCCACGACGTCACCATCGGCGACTGCGTCGAGCTGCAGCACGCCATCGGCGAGCACCAGACCAACGGCTACCACGGCAAGCACCTCTTCTACGCGCTCCTCGCGGGCCTCGGCGTCTTCGGCCCCGACGCCCCGGCACGACTGAAGACGGTGATGCTGCCCTGGCAGTTGACACCGGCAGCCCTGGTCGACCGGCAGGGCATCACCTGCACCGCGATACGCGACCTCCTGGTCGACTACCTCACCGAACGCGCGGTGGACGTCGACTACACCACGCTGGAGGACATGGCCCGCACCCTGGCCGGACTTTTCTGGCGTGACCTGGAGAAACACCACCCGGGCACCGACTCGCTGACGCCGACACCGTCACCGTCACCGCCTGGCGGGAGCGCGTCCGCATGGTCCGCGACCGGCACGGCACCCCCATCCGGCCGCGGGTCAACGCGCACACCGTGTTCAGCTGGGTCCGCACATTCTACCAGGATCTCGCCCGCTGGGCCGCCGACGAACCGACGCGCTGGGGCCCGTGGGTGGCACCCTGCCCGGTCCGCGACAGCGACAGCGACACCGACCACAGCAAGAACCGCGCCCGCCGCAAAGCGGCCATGGACCAGCGCACCCGCACCCTGCTGCCCGCCCTCCCGTCCCTGGTCAAAGCTGTCGAGCGCCAGCTCAAGGACGCCCAGACCTGTCTCGCCACCGGGCGGGAGACCTCGGCCGGAGCCCCGTTCACCACTCCGGCGGGCGAGACCCTCCTCCGCCGCGCCGGGGTGTCCTCCCGCGTCTACGCCGACGACCCCGCCACCGGCCGGCGCCGGGACCTGACCGTGGAAGAGGAACGCGCGTTCTGGGCCTGGGCCATCGTCGAAGTCCTTCGCCACACGGGCATGCGCATCGAGGAAGCACTCGAACTCACCCACCACAGCTTTGTCGCCTACCAGCTGCCCACCACCGAGATCGTGCCCATGCTCCAGGTCGCCCCGTCCAAGCTCGACCAGGAGCGGCTGCTGCTGGTCTCACCAGAGCTCGGCGAGGTGCTCACTGCGGTCATTCATCGCGTCCGGCGCGGGCAGCAGGCCATGCCCCTGGTCTCCGCCTACGACAGTCTGGAACGACTCTGGAGTGCACCGATGCCGTTCCTCTTCCAGCGCCGCTGCGGCCCAGAAGACCGGGCGATCCCGCGCAACTACATCTACACCTGCCTCAACGACGCTCTCGCCGCGAGCGGGCTGACCGGGCCCGGCAACGAGCAGCTGCGATACACGCCCCACGACTTCCGAAGAATCTTCGTGACCGACGCCCTCCGCTCCGGCCTGCCGCCGCATATCGCCGCCCGCATCTGCGGCCACCGGACGGTCGACACGACCCTCGGCTATGCCGCGATCTATCCCGAGGACGTCATCAACCACCACCGGTCCTTCATCGCCCGCCGCCGAGCCCTGCGGCCCGGGGAGGAGTACCGCGAGCCCACCGCACAGGAATGGCAGGACTTCCTCGCCCACTTCGAGCTGCGGAAGGTCGCCCTCGGCGTCTGCGCACGCGACTTTGGCACCCCCTGCGTCCACGAACATGCCTGCATCCGCTGCCCTGTCCTGCGGCCCGATCCCGAGCAGATGCCCCGATTGGAGGAGATCCACGCGAACCTGCTCGACCGGCTCCAGGAGGCCAAGGAACAGGGATGGCTCGGCGAGGTCGCCGCGATCGAGGCCAGCCTCGCCGCCGCCGAGCAGAAGCTCGCCGCCATGCGCGACCTCGCGGCCCGGCACACCACCGTCCACCTGGGCATGCCCGATCTCCGTGGCGTCGTCGCGCGCATCGACTCCGAGCAGCGAAACGAGGATGCGAAGGGGCAGTCCTGAGCACTACAACGAGGGGATGACCGTCTTCCTCTGTTCCAAGTGCGGCACCGCGATCACGCCGGAGCTGGCCGAGCTTGCCGCCGTTCCTGACGTCTCAGACGACGAGCGCGACCGGGACAAGGAGACACGCCGGGCACCGGCCAATGTTCCTCAGGGCCACTACGCGATCGATCCCGAGCCCTGGGGACCTCCCTACGTCATGCAGGACGATCAGGAGGACCCGAAACCTGCTCAGTCGCGCGGACCTGTGGTCTGCCGTGAAGAAGGCTTCGTCATCTCGGCCGGCAGCCGACACACAGTGCTGGTGCACCCTGATGACGCCGCCGGCCTTCAGCCACTGCCCAACTGGGAGAACAGCAGTGGGTGCTGCGGACCGACAGGCGACGAGGGGCTCAACCGGGCCTGCCCTTGCGGCGCTCCGGTCGCGACCCTCGCGGCCGACTGTTTCGGGCCCTTCGAACTGCACCTCGACCCCGTCCGGACCTACGCGTTCTCCCAGTAGGACCGCAAAGCGCGCGCGGACAACGGTGCACGACACGCCCGACGGAACCCGTCCACCTAACTTCTTCACGACTACTTTCCGTGGTGAACGACGGCTCGCAGGCGGACCTGCCGCCGAGCTGGGCTAGTTCGGATAAGACCAGCTCGGCGCGCTCGGCCTGGTCCTCAACGCCGTCGTCCTCTTCAACACCCGCTACATGGACGCCGCGGTCAACCAGCTGCGGGCGGACGGCTTCGACGTCCGCGACGAGGACGTCGCCCGCCTCTCCCCGTTCGTCCGGCAGCACATCAACATGCTGGGCCGGTACTCGTTCAAGCTGCCCGAGCTGCCCGGCGGGATGCGCCCGCTGCGCAACCCGGACGCCACCGACGACGAGTGACGTCGTACGACGGCTCGTCGTGGTCGCCACCATCTTGACCTAGGCGTCCGCGCTGGCCAGAGCCCCGGAGAGGGGTACGGGAGCCGTCACACCGGCGGGGGCCGTTACGGCTTCGCGGACCCGCTCGGCCGACCGTCGGCGGGCCCGGTACGCCTCCTGCCGCGATAGTGCTCGCGGCGGCTGGCTGTGGCGCTACCGCGGGTAGTGACTGGCCTGTGCTCCCAGGACGTTCAGCAGAGCGAGGGCTTCGGCGCCGGGGGATTCCGGAGGCGCGCTGTAGAGCACGAGGTGCTGGTCGCGGTCGGTGAGGGTGAGGGTGTCGCAGTCGACGGTGACCTCTCCGACGGTCGGGTGGCGGAAGGTCTTGGTGAGCATCGGCGCGGCCTGTACGTCGTGTCGTTCCCAGAGCCGGGCGAAGTCGGGGCTGGCGTCTCGGAGTTCGTCGACGAGGCCGGTCACCGCGGGATCGGTGGGGTAGCGGGCGAGCGTGGTGTGGAGTTGCATCACGACGCTGAGGCGGAACTCGGCGGCGTCGGAGATCCCGTAAAGCGTTGCATCGGCGGGCTGCGGTCCGGGGAAGGCCCGGCGGGCGAGGTTGCGGTCTTTGGGCGCGAGCGGAGCGAAGTCCTCCATGAGCGCGGCCGCGAGGTCGTTCCAGGCGAGGACTTCGCATGCGGCGGACATGACGAAGCCGGCCGTCTGTGGCAGCCGCTCCAGGAGGGCGAGGATGCTGGGGCGGACGTCGCGCCGGTGCAGTCCGGTCCGGTTCGGCGCGGTGCCCGCGAGGACGTGGAGGTGGTCGGACTCTGCGTCGGTGAGCCGCAGCGCTGCCGCGATCGCGGCCAGGACGTCGCCCGATGGGCGTGGCGCCCTGCCCTGTTCGAGGCGGATGTAGTACTCCGTGGAGATGTGCGAGAGGACCGCCGCTTCCTCGCGGCGAAGACCTGGTGTGCGGCGTCGCGGGCCGGAGGGGAGGCCGACGTCCTGCGGGCGGAGCCGCTCGCGGCGGCTGCGGAGGAACGCCCCGAGTTCCTGTTTGTCCATACGCCCAGTGTGCGCGCGATGCGGCGGCGGATCCTGGTACAACCTGTGCCTGTATCCGGCCGGCAGGCGGCCGGACGCTGTTGCCATGACGAACCACACGAACACCACCGACAGCGCACCCATCGGCCTGCTCACCGGCAAGGTCCTGTTCATCACCGGCGCCAGCCGCGGCATCGGGGCGGCCGCGGCCCGGCTCTTCGCCTCCGAGGGCGCCGCCGTCGTGCTCGCCGCCCGCAGCACCGACGCCCTGGACCGCATCGTGAAGGAGATCCGTGCCGACGGCGGCGTCGCCGACGCCGTCACCCTGGACCTCGCCGACCCCGCGAGCATCCGCGCGGCGGTCGACCGCGTCGAGGAACTGCACGGACGGCTCGACGGCGCCTTCAATAACGGCGCGGTCGTCCAGCAGCAGCCCGGCCCGCTCGACACCACCAGCGACGCGGACATCGACGCGCAGTTCGCGGTGAACTTCCGCTCGCACTGGACTGCCATGACCGCCGAGGCCGCGCTGATGCGGCAGGGCGGCGGCGGGGCGATCGTCAACACCTCCAGCATCGGCAGCCGCCGCGCGGTACCGCCCCTGCCCGCGTACGGCGCCATGAAGCGCGCGCTCAACAGCCTCACCGAGACCGCTGCGGTGACCTGGGCCCCGGAGGGCATCCGGGTGAACGGCATCACTCCCGGCGGCACGGCCACGGAGATGATGGAGGAGTGGGAGGCGGCGACTCCCGGCATCATCGCGGCCAGTACCGCGGGAACACCGCTCGGCCGCATGGGCCAGCCCCGCGAGATCGCCGAGGCGGCCGCGTGGCTGCTCAGCGACCGGGCCTCGTATGTAACCGGCGCGATCATCCCGGTCGACGGCGGTGCCGGCGCCTGAAAGAGAGCGGCCCGCGCTCCGGGCCGCTCCTTCACGACCCTGTACAAACGGCGACAGCATCTCGATCACCGGCGACGCGCCCGGTATCGGTCCCGGACCCGCACGGAAGCTGCGGGACGCCGAAAAGAGGAAAAAAGGGGAATCAGTCATGACGGATCTCACGGGCAAGGTAGCCGTCGTCACCGGCGCCAGCCGGGGTATCGGGCAGGCGGTCGCCATCCGTCTGGGCCGGCTCGGCGCAGACGTCGTGGTCAACTACTCGCGGGACGCATCCGGCGCCGCCGCAACGGTCGCGGCGATCGAAGCCGAAGGCTCCCGCGCCATCGACGTCCGCGCCGATGTGTCGAAGCCGGACGAGATCGAGGCGCTGCTCGACACGGCGCGCAGCCGGTTCGGCGGCCTTGACATCGTCGTGGCGAACGCCGGCCTCGACGAGGGCCTCGGCCCGGTGCTGGACGTCACGGAAGCCGAATACGACCGCATGTTCAACGTGAATGCCAAAGGCGCGTTCTTCACGCTGCAGAAGGCGGGAGGCATGGTCGACAGCGGCGGCTCGATCGTCTACATCGGATCCAGTTCCACGCTCCGCCCGACGGCCGGCTTCGGCCTCTACACGTCGAGCAAGCTGCCGGGGAGCTTCCTGGTCGGAGTGCTTGCCCAGGAAATCGGCGAACGAGGGGTCACGGTCAACGCAGTCATTCCGACCGCGACAGACGGCGCAGGCTACTTCACCGAAAGCAAGGCCGACGACCCACTCCGCCGGCTCGTGCAGAACGCCAGCCCCCTCGGCTCGCGCATGGGAACGGTCGACGACGTCGCGGACGCGGTCGAGTTCTTCACCGGCGAACTCTCCCGCTGGATCAGCGGACAGCAGCTGCTCGCCAGCGGCGGCGCGCTGAGCTGATCACGCGTCCAGGCCATATCCTGGGCATCGAGAACGGGCCGGCAGCGTCAGCGCGGGCCCGTACGCGGAGATCATGGCGGAACTGCGGAAGCCGCTGTGGACGCGGCCAGTCGCATCCAGTTCACGATCGTCGGCTACTGGCCCGCGAGGCCGACAGCAGGGCTGTACGCATCTGGCCGTGGTGTGGTTCCACGGTAGGGCACACCGGTGACAGCAGGATCAGCGGCGCGCGTCGCCGGGTCCGAGCAGGCTGGTGACCTCGGCAATCGCTTCCGCCGAGGGGTGGAAGTAGCGCCGTACGTTCTCCGGCTTCTTGTGCCGGGACTTGGCCATCAGCATCGGCAGGCTGGCCCCAGCCTCGCCGAGGTGGGTAAGGCCGGAATGCCGGTATTCGTGCAGGTCCCAGCCCGTGCCGGGTACGCCGCCGACGGCCGTGTGCGCATCGAGCAGGGCGCGGGCCTGGCCGCACGACAGCCGGACCAGCCCGGTGTCCGGGCACACGTCACGCGGCGCGAGGACCTTGCCGGGACCCGGCTTGCGGTGGGTGACGAACACCGGCCCCCGCGTACGGCCCTTGATCAGCCGGGGCAGCAGGCGGGCGGTCCCGGCGTCCCAGTACACGGGCTCCAGGACATAGTCTTCGCGTGGAACGCCGCGGCGGCGGGTGCGCGGCTTCGCGCCCTTGGCCTTCACCGGAGCCCGGCGCCCGGCGAGGTCCAACTCCTCGATGTTGACGCCCAGGATCTCCTCCGACCGCGCGACGGTTTCGTAGAGCATCCGCCACAGCGTCTTCTCCCGGAGATGGACGTCGCGGCGGGCGATCAGCCGGTCGACCGCCATCTTCGAGCGGGCCGGGGTCTCCGAGTCCGGCGGGGGCATCCGCTTCACCCAGGCTGGCACCTTCGGGCCGTCGTACCCGCGCTCGACACACCAGCCCAGCCAGGACAGCACCGCCGCCCGGCGGGCGTTCCACGTGTTGACCGCCGCTCGCCCCACAGCTGTTCGAGGGCGCCGCCGATCTCGTCGTCCGCGACCGTGGCGAGCGGGCGGGCCTCGCCGAGGTGTTCGGCGGTCTTGCCGACGCCGATTCCGTACATCTCGGTGCCCTGGTCCCAGGTGAGGGACTTGCGGAGCATCTTGGGGATTTCCGAGACCACATCAATCATGGTGTCGCACAGGGCAGTTGAGGACCTTCCCTCGGGCATCGGGACCGGGATGAAGTACCGGGATGTCCGTTCCACCAGCGTGCCCAGGCAGGTCTTCCCCTCCTTCCCGATGATCAAGTCCCCCTCCCAATGTCCGGGGACCTGGCGACCCTCGACCTCGGCGGGCCGGTCGTCGATGGACCGCATGCCGACGATCCGGGCACCTTTGCCGGTCGCCCGGCCGCGGGGCTTGCGGGTGGTGCGGCCGGACCGCAGGTCCACCCCCAGGCGGGCGAGCTCGCCCTTGGGCAGCGCGTAGATCCACGTGTAGACGGCCTCGTGGGAGATCACCAGGTCAGGGTCGCCGCTGCCGTGCTCGAAACGCAACCGGCCGGCGATCTGGTCGGGCGACAACGCATTGCGCAGCCCGCCGAGTACCCGTTGGCACAGGGCCGGGAGCCGGTCGAGCTTGCGCACCTTCGGACGGCAACGCAGGCCAGCGGCCCGGGAGTTGGATTCGACCGCACGGTAGTTCGGTCGGCTGCCGTGTCGGGCGATCTCCCGGCTGACGACCGAGGGGCACCGGCCGATCCGTGCGGCGATGTCCTTCCCGGACAGCCCCTCGACGATCCCCCGGGAGATCCCCTCACGGTCGGCAGCGGTCAGCGGGCGGCGGGCACGACGCGTGTTCACGGGCGGGGCTCTCCAAGCGCGGGACGGAACCCGAGCCTACGAGACCATGATCAATTGCCTCCACCGGTTGGGATCAAGCATGCCACCGGCCGCGTCCCCTCAGAAACCTCCCGACCGGCGCCCGCCCGCATCGACACCCGACCCTCCGCCCAAGATCGAATCACAGGCTTGCTGCCCAAGCCCCACCTCAGGGCCCACCCCTCGACCACCCGCCAAGACGGAGATCAAAAGCATTCACCCAATTGGGCAACGGGGTCATCGAGACGTTCTACAACCGCCGTCGCCTGCGCAAGCACAAGACCTTCGGCTACCTCACCCCGGCCGAGACCAGGCAGCGGCATCAACACGCCCTCGCGGCATAACCGACGAGTGTCCAAGATCACGGGGCAACTTCACCCCGGGGTCAGACGTGATCAAACGCTTCGCCGCAGCCGTGCCCGGTGGTGGCGAGCATGGTAACGGCGGTCAGCGGCTGCTCGATCCACTCGGTGCGCGCGGTGTGGGCGTGCTCGTCGCACGCGTAGACCTCGGTGCGGATGGGTCCGTTGGCGAGGCCGTCGACCGGAGCACGGCCTTCGATCAAGATGGCTGCGGGCCGGGTGCAGCTACCGATGTGGCGGGTGGTCTTGGACATATGTAGGTCCTTCGTGCCGAGTGAGACGGCCGGGGAGACCGTTGGAACGCGTTTGCTGCCACCGCAGAGAGGCTACTCAACTTGGTGACTCCTCCCCGTCCTGAAGGACGGGGCTTCTCGCTATACCGGGTTGGCGTGGCGACGGACCAGCCCGGCCCCTAGAACGTTGGTGGCTGCGACTGTGTCGGCGTGGGCGGTGTGGCCGCAGGCGACGCAGTGGAACTTTTCCTGTCTGGGCCGGTTGTCTTTGGCGGTGTGCCCGCATTTGGGGCAGGTGCGGGAGGTGTTGCGGGGGTCCACGGCGATCACTTCCCGTCCGGCGCTTTCAGCCTTGGCGTGCAGGATCGTCAGGAACACCCCCCAACCGGCATCGTTGATCGAACGGTTCAGTCCGGCCTTCGCGGTAGCCCCGTTGGGCAGGAAGGTGCCTGGCCGGTCGGGGTCGGGTTTCGGTGCGGGGGCCTTGCTCATGTTGCGGATCTTGAGGTCCTCGTGCGCGATGAAGTCGTGCGCGCGGACCAGGCCGAGAGCGGTCTTGTGCGCGTGGTCGAGGCGCCGGCGCCGTACCTTGCCGTGCAACTCGGCAACCTTGTCCACGGCCCGCTGGTGGTTGGCGGTGCGGTCCTTGGCCTTGCGGCGCGGGAAGCGGGACAGGGCCTGCTGCGCGGCTTCGAGTTTCGCGGCGGCCTTGCGTCCGTGGCGCGGGCTGGGCACGAAATCACCGCCCGAGTCGGCGAGGAAGTTCGCGATGCCCAGGTCGATCCCGACCACGCTGCCGGTCGCGGGCAGCGGCTGTGGCTGGTCCTGCTCGGCGGCCAGCACGACGAACCAGCGACGGCCCTCACGCTTGACCGACACGGTCTTGACGTGACCGGCCACCGGCCGGTGCTGGTTGACCTTCACATGCCCGACGCCCTGGAAGCAGACGCGGGTGGCGGGGTTGTGCGGGGTGGAGTTCCACCGGCAGCCGTCCCCGTCCTTGGGAAAGTCCACCGTGTCGAACCAGTTCACCCCACGAAAACGCGGATAGCCGGGCGTCTCACCAGACTTGACCCGGCGGAAGAACGCGGCGAACGCCTTGTCGAGTCGGCGCAACGTGGCCTGCTGCGAGGAGAACGACCAGCGGCCCTGCCGCTCCGGGTCGAACGCCCGGATCTCCTTGAGCTGCGCCGACTGGCCGCCGTACTTGACGCTGGTCTTCGAGACGTGCCG
>NZ_JBEXCW010000162.1:0-10212 GCF_040605435.1 Streptomyces sp. NPDC005574 | reverse complement strand
GTCGGTCTCCCACACCTTGTTACGCCAGCCCCGCGGCCGGGCCAGGAACACATCATGCTGGCGCGCCGCCCGCTCCCCTCCCGCGAGCCCGGCCCGCTCCCCCGGCGTCAGATCCCGGCGGATCGCACGGTGCAGCGTCGTCAGCGACGGTGCGTCTGCAGGCGGAGACTTCCGGGCCGCGCGGAGGACCAGTTCGCGATGGACGGCCCGCACGTTCCCCTTCCACAGCGCCAACAGCGCACGGACTTCAGGCGTGATCGTGAACGTCGCACCGGCCCGGGGCGGGGCACCAGGGCTGGCGGCCGCGGCCTCATCACCCTCAGCCGCGGCCAGCCACCGCCACACCGTGCGCTCCGCCACCCCCAACGCGTCTGCAGCCACCCGTACATGACCCGCTGTCAGCTTCTTCCCCGCCCGCAGAACGAGCAGCCGCCGAACCGCCGGACCACGCAGTGCCGTCCTCGACGCCGCAGGCAACCCGCCGCCTGCGCGGACGGCGTCACCGTCCTCCATGTCAGTTCCCCTCGCACGGTGGGACGTCGTGTACGTGCCGGGCCGGGTGCTGAGCGCCTGCAATCGCCTCCCGCCTCTTGCAGAGCGCTTGGTTCACAGCGGCGGCGCGACCCTCCTGAACAGCCGTCCCAGCAAAGCCCGGTCGATGGCTGCGTCAGCGGTGGTGAGCAGCGCGTTCTGCAGGTGGGCAGTCAGAGCCGCCCACAGGCGGAACGTGCCGTGGGCGCACGACCGGTCGATCCACGCCAGATCCGGGGCCGCGACGGTACGCCACAGCGGATGGAAGCCGGTCACCACGGCCGCCACTTCCGCTGCGGCCAAGCGCGGAACCTCCTGCCACCCGCCGACCCTTGATGCCAGCTGCGGCAGCCGGGCCAGCGCCCGCTCGCTGCCCGACCCGCACAGCACCAGCGTGATCCTCGTGCCGGGGTCGTCCCACAGGCTCTGCAGGTACTCCAGGCACGGCACAGGCAGGCGCTGCGCCTCATCGACCACCAGCACCCGCGCCTCACCCAAAGCCCCCGCGACTACGGCGTCGGCCCGCGCCGGCGTGTGCGGGAAACGGCCCGGCAGCCCCAGAGCATCGAACACCGCCCGCCTCATGCCGGACACCGACGGGCGCACCGGCACCGGCACCCACGTCACCTTCCAGCCCGCCGGCACATCGTGGAGCGCCATCCGCACGGCCGCGGTCTTGCCCCGGCCCGGGTCGCCGAACACACACACCGCGCCCTCCGCCGCCATCGCCTGCCCGACCGCCTCGGCCACCGCCCGCACCGACGACGTCCCCACCAGCTGCGCTCCCGCCGGCAACGCCACACCCGCCACCGGACCACTCTCCCCCGACGGCAGGACCGCGAACGCCGGCACCGGCGCGGGGTGCGGCGGCCGGCGCACAACCGTCTTCGCCGCGCCGCCCTCACGCGTCCCGGCCAGTGCAAGGTCAGCCAGGGCCTGCCGTGTCCGCTGCTCCTCCCGCTCCCGCCGCACCACCACGCGGTCCGGCAAGACCCTGCCGGCCTCCAGGTCCCGGCGCACCACCCGGTACAGCGACGCCAGCGACGGCACCTCTCCACCGGCATCCTTCAGATGCCGGTGCAGCACCGACACGTTCCCGCCCGCCTGCGCCAGCACCTCCCACGCCTGGTCGGACAACTCCAGCCGGGCCCGCGGCCTGCGCTCCACACGGCCTTCCGTCCGCGCCGCGTCCAGCCAGCGCCACACCGTGCGCACGTTCACCCCACCGACCTGCGCGCCCGCACGCACGTGCGCCGTGGTCAACGCCCCGGCCGCCTCGAGCTCGAGCAGCCGCGCGACCAGCACCGGCCTGGACACCATCAGCCCCGCCGTCACCTCACCCCACACGCCCGGCTCCCCCACCCCACACCCTCCCGACGCGCGAACCCGACGCCGACCACCGTGCCGCCGCCCGGCCCCCGAAGGATCAGAAGTGCCGTTCCCATGACAGCGGAACAGGGAAGGGTGTACCGCCCCATGACAGCGGTGCCCGTTGCAGATACCGCCCCATGGCACTGACGCTGTCCTTCACGAACGCCCGACCAGCAAAAACATCCCGACCTGACATACCGTCACTGACACCCACCCACTGACACCAAACCGGCACATCGCAGCTCGGGGTCCTTCGCTGTCTGGGGCTTGCCGCATCGCACTGGAGTGCGTGTAGGCACTGGGATTCAAGGCCGCTCCCCCTGCGGACTATGTCATCGCCGCCGCCCTCCGCCACACCGGCCGCGACTACCACCGGCCCCTACGAACCCTCGGACTCACGTGACGAACCCAGACAGATCTCGATCATGCAATGACCCTGCATCTGTCTCAGCCAGTCCCGCGGTACGAGGCTCAGGTGAGGCGGCTGGTGCGCTGCTGCTGTCAGGCCGGAGGCTTGGGGAGGTGGAGCAGTCGGCGGATGGCGTCCATCCGTTCGGCGGTCATGCGGGTACCGATGGCAGTTCCGGGGACGGCGTGGGCCACGTGGAATGCTCCGCTGTAGTGACGCAGTTCGGTCGGAACGCCGGCCTGGATCAGCAGGCGGGCGTAATCCAGCCCTTCATCACGGGTGGGGTCGACCTGGTAGGCGGTGACGTAGGCGGGAGGAAGTGCGGCCACGTCGGCGACCTGGGCACGACCGGGGGCGGCGTACAGGGACACGCCGGCGGCTCCCGGTTGGACGGTAGCGCCGAGGTAGTACTGCCAGCTGTAGGGCGAGTTCGATGCCTGCCAGGTGGGTGTGTCGGGGAGGTGGCGCATGGAGTGCGTCTGCAGACGGTCGTCCACGGTGGGGGCGTCCAGGAACTGCGCGGCCAGGGCCGGGCCGCCGTGGTCTCTGGCGCGAAGGCAGAGCGCTGCGGCCAGGCCGCCGCCCGAACTCTCGCCTAGCACCCCGATCCGGTTTGCGTCGATGCCGTGCTCTCGGCCCATGCTGCCTGCCATCCATCGCAGGGCCGCGTAACAGTCGTCGAGGGCCGCGGGGTAGGGGTCTTCCGGGGCAAGGCGGTACCGCACGTTCAACACGGCGGTCCCGGTCTGGTCGGCGATCCGGCGTGCGGTGTCATCGCCACTGTCCAGGTCACCGAGAACGAACGCGCCACCTTGCAGATACATCAGCCCCGGAATTGGCCCGGGGCGGCCGGCGGGCAGGTAGGTGCGTCCGCGCACGTGTGGCGCTCCCGGCTCGCCGGGGATCGAGACGTCCTGGACGGTGAGCGGGCGGGTGGGCTCGTAGGGTGCGACCGGGCTGGAGAACTGACGGGCCAGTGCGCGTGCTGCCGTCACGTCAGCGAGGTCGATCCGGGGGATGAAGGGTGCAACGGCGGCAAGTTCACTGTCGAGCACGTAGTCCACGGTTATCTCCGCACTCCAGCACTGTCGGCTGGTCAGGGGTTGTTGTGCAGTGTCGCCGCCCGTCCCGCTTGGTCAGGAAGATGACCTACGTCATCGAGCGGGACGGGCTGCGAGGGCAGATGCGTTCTGTGTGTGTGGGGCACCCTGCGCGGGGATGCCCGGCCCGGCTGAGCCGGGGGTTGATGACCGGGTGCGCTGCGGGGGTGGTGTGTCGTGGGGGCGAGTGTGCTGGTTGCGGACCACATCGCCGTCGGCTTGCGGCAGCGGTGTGGTCCGCGCGGGGTGTCTATGCCGTCGGCTGGGGGTGCTTGATGGTCAGGGTCTGGGTGTTGGTGAAGGCAAGGAGGCCGGCGAGGCCGCTTTCGACGCCGATGCCGGACTGCTTGTGGCCGCCGAAGGGGACCTGGGGGTGCAGGTGCATCGACTCGTTGACCCACACGGTCCCGGCCTGCAGCTGCTGTGCTACTTGGTGGGCGGCTTCGGTGTCGGCGCCCCAGACGGAGGCGCCCAGGCCGTATTCGCTGCTGTTGGCGCGGGCGATCGCGTCGGTGATGGCGGTGTACTTCAGGAGCGGCAGGACCGGCCCGAACTGCTCCTCGCGGACGATGCGCGCGCTGTCCGGGGGGTTGTCGATCAGGGTGGGCCGAATGAAGTAGCCGGCCGTCTCGGGGTCGGGTAGGCCGCCGCAGAGGAATGTGTACCCCTGGTCGCGGCAGTCGTTCAGCAAGTCCAGGACCGTCTGGTACTGGCGGCGGTTGGAGACCGGCCCCAGCTCGACGCTGTCGTCCTGGGCGGGGTCGCCCAACGTGACGGCGGCGGCGAGTTCGGCCAGTTCGCGGGCCAGGTCGTCGTAGATGTCGGCGTGCACGTACAGGCGCTTGGTGGCCAGGCAGATCTGGCCGCTGTTGGCGAAGGCGGCCCAGAACAGCTGGGCGGCGACCTGCTTAACGTCCACGTCCGGCAGCACGATCGCGGCGTCGTTGCCGCCGAGCTCCAGGGTGACTCGGGCCAGGGTGGCGGCGGCGCTGGCCATGACGGTGCGTCCGGTCTGGGTGGATCCGGTGAAGCTGATCTTGTTGAAGCCGGGGTGGCTGGTGAGGCGCGAGCCCAGGCCGCCGGTTCCGGTGATCACGTTCAAGACGCCGGCGGGCAGTACGTCACGCAGGATCTCGCCGAGCTTGAGGTTGGCCAGCGGGGTGAACGCCGAGGGCTTGAGGACGACGGTGTTGCCGGCCAGCAGGGCCGGCCCGAGCTTGAACGATGCCTGCCCGAGGGGGTAATTCCAGGGGGTGATGGCTGCCACGACCCCCAGCGGCACGTGCCGGGTGATCGACCGTCGTTCCTCATCGTCCTGGTTGACCGTGTCCGCCAAGGCGATGTCGGCGGTGGCGCGCAGCCAGTAGCCCAGGCCGGCGACCTCGGCGCGGGCAATGCTGCGGGGCTTGCCCTGCTCCTGGACGACCAGATCGGCGAGCATCTCGGTGTGGGTGTCGATGGTGTCGGCCATCGTCCGCAGGTACTGGCGGCGCCGTTCGACGGGCAGGGCGGCCCAGGCGGGGAAGGCACCGCGGGCGGCGGCGACGGCCTGGTCGAGCTGCTCGTCGGAGCATTGCGGGGCGGCGGTCAGTATCTGACCGGTGGAGGGGTTGGTGACGTCGAAGGTGGAGGCGCCCTCCACGGGCAGGCCGTCGATGGTCAGGGTGAACGTCTGGTCGCTGGCAGGGATGTGCACGGTTCTCCAAGGCGCGGCCCGGCGAAGCGGGCCGCTTGGTCACGACGGTGAGGGGTGGGTCAGTTCTGGACGGTGGGGCGCACGACGATTTCGCTGACGTCGACGGCGTCGGGCTGCGCGATGGCGTAGCCGATGGCCTGGGCGATGGCGGAGGCGGGCAGGCCGATCTGTTCGGTGGCGGCGCGCGCGGCGCTCTGGGCTTGGGCGTCGCCGCCCTGGTCGGCGAGTTCGGACTGGGTGAAGCCGGGGCTCACGACCGTGACGCGCACGGCGGTGTTCTCCTGGCGCAGGCCTTCGGACAGGGCGCGCACGGCGAACTTGGTGGCGCAGTAGACCGCGGCGGTGGGGTCGACGCGGTAGGCGGCGGTGGAGGCGATGTTGATGATGTGGCCCGCGCCGCGTTCGCGCATGGCGGGCAGGACGGCGGCGATGCCGTGCAGGACTCCGCGCAGGTTCACGTCGATCATCTGGTTCCACTCCTGGACATGGAGAGCGTCCAGCGGTGACAACGGCATCACGCCGGCGTTGTTGATCAGGACGTCGATGCGGCCGTGGCGGGTCAGGGCGCTGTCGGCGAAAGCGGTGACGCTGTCGAGGCGGGTGACGTCGAGTTCGGCGTACTCGGCGCTGTGCCCGGCCTCGGTGAGCTCCTTGACGAGCAGGGCGAGGCGGTCCACGCGGCGGGCGCCGAGAACGACGTGGTGTCCGGCGGCGGCGAGGTGGCGGGCGGTGGCCTCGCCGATACCACTGGATGCCCCGGTCACCAGGACGATCTTGCGGGGGGAAGGGGTGGACGTGGTCATGAGGTTCTCCAGAGATGCGGTACGTGGTCGCGGAACGGTGCCGGGTGCGGCGGGAGGCGGCTGCCTCGTGGGGCTGCGCGAGCGCCGGCCTCAGGTGCTCGGGTGCGCGGCGCGCAGGACCCGAAGTGGTGGCCTCAGCGGGCGGCGTGGGGTTTCTCGACGTGTTGCAGGACGTCGGTGAGCTGCCAGTCGACGCTGCTGTGGTCGATGGTCGCGTGGACGGGCGAGTGGCCCATGACGCCGGTGATTCCGGCGGCGCCGGCGCGGGCGTGGGGCATGCTGTCGTAGGCGACGATGTCGATGATGGTGCCGTCCTGGGTCTGGGCGATGCGCCGCCATTGGAAGCCGGGTTGCTTCTGGAGGTAGTCGTTGATGTCGGCGTTGGCGGTGATGAAGTCCTGGACGGTCAGTCCGGGCGCGGGCTTGAGGGTGGTCACTTCCAGTACGTCAGGCACGGGGGTTCCCCTTCTTCTGGTACGGATATGGGTCTTTGGGCTGCAGGGGCTGGCCGGTGGTCAGGCTTCGGCGAGGGCGATACGCCGGTGGAGCCGGCGCAGCGGAGCCGGGCAGTACCAGTTGGCTTCGCCGAAGGCCCGCATGAAGGCCGGCAGCAGCACGGCGCGCACCAGCGTGGCGTCCAGCACGATGGCCAGTCCGCTGCCGATGCCGAACATCTGCAGGAAGCTCACGGTCCCGGCGGCGAAGGCCAGGAGGCTGACGGCCAGCAGGGCCGCGGCCGCGGAGACGATCCGGCCGGTGCGGGCCAGGCCAGTGGTGACAGCGTCGGCGGTGGGCATCCCGCGGTCGTGCAGTTCCTTGATCCGGCTGATCAGGAAGACCTCGTAGTCCATGGACAGCCCGAAGGCGATGCACAGGAACAGGATCAGCATCGACATGTCCATGGGGCGTGCGGTGAACGACAGCGCGCCGCTTCCGTGGCCGTCCTGGAACATCCACACCAGTACGCCGGCGGTCGCCGAGAGGGTCAGCGCGTTGAACAGCAGGGCCCGCACCGGCTGGAGCAGGCTGCCGGTGAACGCGAACAGCAGCAGCAGGGTGCTGGCGATGATGATCAGGGCGGCGTAGGGCAGGCGGTTGCCGATGGAGGAGCTGGTGTCGACCAGGTCGGCGTCCGGGCCGCCGACCAGGGCCTGGACCGCGGCCGGGGAGGGCACGGCGCGCACCTTCGCCACCAGGTCCTGGGCCGTCGCGGACTTGGTGGTCAGGTTGGTGGAGAGCACGATCCGCTGGGCGTGTGGGCGCCCCAGGGTGGCGGGGTCCAGGGAGGCGGTGGTGGGTGCCCCGCGGCGGTAGCTTCCGGCGCTGCTGTCCACAGCGGCCACCCCCGGCAGTCGGGACAGGCTCCGGGCGTACTGGCTCAGTGCGGCGGGCGGCACGGCGGCGGTGGTGACCACGTCGATCTGGTCGCCCTGGCCGCTGAAGTCGGCCGTGAGGTGGTCGCTGACCTGCCGGCTGGCGGTGTTCTTGGGCAGTACGCCCTGGTCGGGGGTGCCCAGTTGGGCGTCGGTGAGGGGGACGGCCAGGAACAGCAGGAGCAGGAGGGCGGGGACCGCGTACCGGGCGGGGCGGCGCTGCACAGCGGTGGTGATGTGGCGCCAGATGCGGGACTCGCCGCCGCGGGTGGCGGCGGCCGACCACGGGATCCTGCCGCTGTTGACCTTCGCGCCCAGGACGGAGAGCAGGGCGGGCAGGACCAGCAGGGCGCTGGCGGCGGAGATGAGGACGACGCCGATGCCGGCGTAGGCGAAGGAGCGCAGGAAGTACTGCGGGAAGACCAGCAGCGCGGTGAGGGCCGCGGCGACGGTGGCGGCGGCGAACAGTACGGTGCGTCCGGCGCTGGCGACGGTGGCGGCGACGGCTCCGGGGACCGGCTGGCCCTGTGCCAGGTGTTCGCGGAAGCGGCTGATGAGCAGCAGCGAGTAGTCGATGCCCAGGCCGAGGCCCAGGGCGGTGGTCATGTTGATGGAGAACACCGACACGTCGGTCACCGAGCCAACCACGAATAGTTCGGCGAACGTTCCCATGATCGCTATGGTGCCGACCAGGAGTGGCAGGAGGGCGGCGACCAGGCTGCCGAAGACCAGCAGGAGCAGGAGCGTGGTGAGCGGGACGGCGATGGCCTCGGCGCGCAGCAGGCTGGTGGTGACCTGGTCGTTGATGTCTACCGAGGCCGCGGCGCTGCCTCCGGCTTGGATCGTGGCGGCGCTGTTGGTGACGGCGTAGCGGGAGATCAGTGCTTTGGCGCGGGTGGTCGACTGGTCGTCGTCGCCGGTGACGTGCACGGCGATCATGGCCTGGGTGCTGTCGTGGGAGCGCAGGGCCGGGGCCTTGGCCGTCCAGTAGGACACGACCGTGTCCACGTCGGGTTCGTGGTTCAGGCGCTGGGTCAGGGCGCGGCCGGCCTGGGCCGCGGCGGGGGCGTCGACGGATCCGGTGGTGGCGTGCAGCAGGAACACCAGGTTGCTGCGGCCGCCGAACTGGGTGTCGATGACGTGTTCGGCTCGGGTGGCCTCGGCGTCGGGGTCGTTGAAGCCGCCGCCCTTGAGCTGTCCGAACGCGCCGATGCCCACGGCGGTGCACACTGCGAGAGCTAGCGCTGCCAGGACGAGGACGAGTCTGGCGCGTCGGTGGATGAAGGTGCCGTAGCGGTACAGCAAGGGGATCGGCCTGCTTTCGGAGACGGGGCGACGGGTTGGTCCGGGCGCCGCAGAGCGCGGCGGCCAGCAGCCGGGGCGGCCGGCGAACTGCGGTCAGTGGAAGCTGTGGTGCGCGGTGGGCTGCGCGGACGCGGAGTCGGGGCCCGCGGCGTGTGCGCGGCTCAGGGCGAGAGCGGCGATGAGCAGCATCCAGGCGTTGGCGGGGTAGGAGGCCAGGCGCTCGGACAAGCCGGCGCCCCACGGCAGGTGCGTGGTGAACTGTCCGGTGATCGTCAAGGTGGCGCCGATCAGTCCTATGCGGCCCAGCGCGAGGCCGACCCGCCGCCAGGGCTGGACCAGTCCGGCGGCGCGGCGGCTGAGCAGGAGCACGGCCAGCCCGCCCAGCGGCATGTTCAGTGCGCCCAGGGTGTGCAGGGCCACGTCGGTGTTCTCCGGAACCAGACCCACCAGGACTTTTCCGGCCGCCGAGACGATCCACAGCCAGAAGGCGACAGTGACAGTGCGCTGCTGGGCCCACAGCGGGCGCAGCAGCACCATCCCCGCGGCGGCCAGGAGCCCGCAGGCGATGAACGACACGTTCATCGTGGTGTGCGCCGGTGAGCACACGTACGCCGCCTGCCCGTGCGGCGGGGTGAACGTTCCGCAGCTGGTGTTGCCCAGATCGCTGAGGAAGTTACGCGTCCAGCTGTAGGAGGTCTTCCACTGGGCAGCGACCACGACCTGGCAGACGAAGTACTGCAGCACGCCCAGGATCCACGCGGCGGCGCCCCAGCGGAGCCGGTGAGCGGGCAGGAGTGATCGGGTCATGGAAGACCGTCCTTGGGAGTGCGGCGAGCTTGGTCCCCGCCAGGTCAGCGGGACACCATCAGTGGACCGCGCGGCGGGGTGCCGCTGACACGACGTGATCGGCAGGGCACACGACAATTCCTGCGCGCTCATCCCGCCCGCTGCGGCCGACGTGAGATGCGGAGCGGACTTGGACCTGTGGCTGGCGCTGCCCTTGGGCACATCGCGGATCGGCGCTGCGGGGCGCTCGAGCCGCCCGTGCCCTTGTCGGGCAAGGGCGAGCGCCGGCTGGCGGTCCTCACCGCTGGGGCGGTCGCGCTGACCGGACTACTCTTCGCCATCCTGGTGAACGGCAAGGCGTGGGCCGGCCCCGCCACCCTCGTTGACGGCCTCGCGCTGCTGTCCGCCGCCGCGATCGACGCCGAGGGCGCCACGGACCGCATCGCGGAGATGGGCTTCGGCTGGCGGCAGCCCGTCGCCGCGCTGATCGCCCTGGCCGCTGCCGCGGCTCCGCTGCTGGCCGCCTTCATCAGGGTGCAGGACGGCGTCAACGGGCCGCTCAGGCGGCACGACCCGGTGCAGGTCCCCGCGTTCGTCGTGGTGCAAGAGACTGGTCGTGGTGTGCCGAACCGTCCCGTGCGGCGGCCCTGGCCCGTGCGGTGGTCTTGGCCCGCGGCTACTTCTGCGGGGAGTCAGCCGGCGCCGCATTCTCGGACACGACCGGAGATTCTTCTGGCAGTTACCGGTAGTTCGTTAAATCCGGTGGCGGTGTGGGTTGACGGTAGGCCGGGTTGGTCGTAGGCCGGTGGTAGGAGTCAACTTCACTGCTGGGGGCTGA
>NZ_JBEXCW010000161.1:0-10287 GCF_040605435.1 Streptomyces sp. NPDC005574 | reverse complement strand
GACCTTGAGCCGGCGGACCTCGTCGCGGTGGTGGGCGTGGTCGCGAGTGCGGTGCCCGAGCGGGATGTCTCGCCAGGGCAGCTTCCTGACCTGGGCGTACAGGCCGGGATGGTTCTTCTTCACGACGGCCGCGTAGTACGACAGCGGGTAGGCCTCCCCCGTTGTTATCTGTCAAGACGGGCACGGGGCAAGACCCGTTGCACGGCGAACCTACAGATCCAGCGATCAGCCGGTACCACCCTGGTCCACCCGCGGTGCGGGCGGGAGGCGACTGCTTGCTACACAGAGAGGGAAGAGACCGCGATGGCTTTCGACCAGAAAAAATTCGATCGTGGCCGGAGGAAGGCGTTCAAACGTCTGGCGGCATACAGGGGACTGAAGCAGGGCGACAATCCCCATCTCCACATGGCCCTGAACGCTCTCTTCGACCGGATAGAGGAGGAAGGCCGGCAAATCAATCGGGGTGAAGCGCCTGTAGCGGATAAGGAAAAAGTTCACACAGCGATAAGAGCACTGAAAAATGAACACGCTTATTCGGTAAACGCCCAGTGGTGGCTGGACAATCAGGAAAAGTACCTCGAGAGCCGTCTTTGGGGAGAAGCTCGGATTGAGGCGGCCAAAGAGCATGTCCAGCACATTGGTGCATGGTCGAAGACGACCGGCCTGCCAGCAGAGCTGAGGTCCTACCTCACGCTGGAGAAGGTGCCCGGAGCGGCGTTCATGGACAACGTTGACTGGGGCTTCGATTATGACACCCCCTCACCCACGTTGAACTACATGTGGGGCGAGTCATCGCTGACCTTCATGGGCGGAGCCCGCGGAATTGTAGATGCGGACGTGTATCGGGGGATAGATGAATCTAGCGTACTGAACAAAATCGAGATGCCTGAGCTGCTGATAAAGATAGAAGCGGGTGAAGTTGCTGGCGTGACTTTCCACGTGCGCCGGAGGAACCAGCAGACGAGTGTACTGGATGAAACCGCAACGTACACCGTACGTTCCCAGCTTTCTTGGGATCAGATTCCGATGCTCGATCGGACGGAATCGTATCGCGTGGAGCAGGGCCGAGAGTACCAGACCCAACAGGTCTCACGCTCGATCCTCCGAAACCGCCAGGGCCTTCAGGGATCGCTTGACGATTTCACAGAAATAATCAACCGCGCGTACTCAGACCCCGACACGGCTGTCTTCATGACGGGCGAGAACGCGGCGTTCCCGTACCCGGAAATGAAGGTAACCCCTGAGCAGATGACAGGTTGGGAACGCCCGGCCGAGCGAAGCCTGAACGACAAGCTCGCCGTTCACTCGGCCGCGCAAGGAAGCATGTCCTCCGCGTCCACGGGGTCGGGCCCGCACGTCCCAGGAGACCACGCCAGGAGGGATTCTCACCAGACGACAGCTAGTGGGTACTCTTCCGAATCCGGTAATTTCCTCGCGCCAGTGAACACCCTCGCCAGCGACGAGTGGGGAATGTTTATGTCCCCTGATTCCCTCCAGCAGCTTCCGACCGATGGCCGAACGATCTACTCCTATGAGGGAGCCACTAATCCGGTGACGACGGGGCAGTTGCCCAACCCGGAACATGGATTCGAGTCGGAGTATGGATTCGGGGATGAACTGTTGTCGCCCATGTCTCAGTTGAGTATGTTCCCACCCGGAGAACTGGATCCCACACCGGGCAACGGGCAGGACTATTTTGGGGCGTACTACCAGCACAATGTGAGCAACCCGCCCGTCACTCAAAACCAATACGAAGAGGACGGTGCAAGTGGATTATACGCTAGCCACAATCCGACAAGCGGCTACGAGCATCCGGTACAAGGTGGGTACGACACTCAAGGCAGCACCTCCTCAAGCGAGGGGTTCGGCGAGCCGCTGGCTCGGGTTCCGGCGCGAAGGCGGAGACGCTGAACCTTTCCCAGCAATAGATCACGGCGTTGTGTGATTGTTCAGATGGTGCGGTCGTACTCAAGTTGGACCAGTACGAGGGCTGCAGCGGCGATCTTCGTGATGCGGCGGGGCTCGAGGCTAACTGACGTTGTGGCGGTGGTGTCGTCACGGTGAGGCCGGTTTCGGCGAGGCATCCGGCAACGAGGTTGCTGCGGCACTGGATCTGGCGGAGACCGTGCCGGAGCGTGCGCATGAGGTGGTCAGGGTCGGTGAAGGCAGTGTTGGCCTGGCTGCTGCGCCGCAGCAGGGACCAGATGCCCTCGACGGCGTTAGCCTGGCGCTTTCATGAGCATGCTCGGCCATGTCCTAATCAAATAAGCGGAGAGTGCTCCTGTCCTGCAACGATGGGACTTTTCTAGGGTCCTGTTGCAGGGCTTGATCAAGTTCCGTAGGTGTCCGGATCGTTGGTGATGCCCAGGATGGGGAGTGCTCGTTGGGGCTCGTCGCGGATCGCCCGGGTGGTGGCGATGTTGTCGGCTCCGAGGGTTTTCAGCACGCCGATGGCGAGGTTGCGGAGGGTCGCCATGGCCCGTGGCGCAATCCCGGCGTGGACGGTGGAGGCGTCCTCGGCGGAGGTGACATCCCTGATGTGGTGCGAGGAGTTCTCCACTCCCCAGTGCCCGCGAATCGCGGAGGCCAGGTCGGCGGGCCCGGCTTGGTGGGTGTCGAGGCTAGTGACGGCGTAGACACTCTCATGGGTCTCACGCCGGCCGGTCTGCTTGCGGCGGCGGTGGACGCGGATGGCCAGGCGGGCGTGGGGAAAGGCCATTCCGCCGAGCTCGCCGGTGATCCCGCAGGTCTTGATCGAGCGGGACTCGCGGCGTCCGTGTCCGGCCCCGGATGCGGTGTGCTGGACCGCGATGGACTGCCAGGGCAGGGCGGCGAGTTGGGCGTGGGCGGTCGGCTGGTTGATCTTGATCACGGCGATGTAGTGGGCCTTCTTGGTCTCGACCAGCCAGGAGATGTTCGCCTTGACCGAATGCAGGGCGTCGAAGGTGACGACGGTGCCGGTCAGGTCCAGCGGTGCCAGCAGCGGCCGGAAGTGTGCGGTTTCCTTCGTCTTCGCGCCGACCTCCAACTGGGCGAGGGTCACGACGGTGCCGTGAGTGACCGCGGAGAGCAGATGCCGGCGCGACGCGCGGGCTGAGTCCTTATGCCTTTTCAGCGTGGTCATCGATCGGGTGACGACGGTGGTGGGGCCGTGGCAGTAGAACGGGCGGGGCTCCCAGGCAGTTGAGGGAGGTGTCTGACATCTCATCTCGGTTGCCGGGGAGGCCCGTTGCTTACGTATCCTGCCGCACTTGACCTTCCGCACGCCCTGGTTGAGGCGGTGACGATGGTGATCGTCCTCCGTGAGGGTGACCGGTGGTGCAAGCTGTCTCCGCACCAGCGTGCCCTGGCCGCGCTGGTGTACCTGCGCCAGCACACCACCCTCGCCCAGATCGCGGCCGGCTTCCGCATCAGCGTCGGCACCGCCCACGCCTACGTCCGCTCCGGCGTGGCCCTGCTCGCCCGCCGAGCGCCAGGACTCACCTGTGCTCTGCGCGAGGCGAAGGCACGCGCGGAATACGTGCTGGTCGACGGCACTCTCGCGGAATGCGACCGGGTCGGTGACGCACGCGGCGACTACTCGGGAAAGCACCGTCACCACGGAGTGAGCGTCCAGGTCGTCACCGATCCCGACGGCACGATCCTGTGAATCTCAAGGGTGCTACCCGGCCGTACCCACGATCTCACCGCGGCCCGCAGACACCGCATCGTCGACACCTGTCGCCGACTGGGCATCCCGGCCCTGGCCGACCTGGCCTACCTCGGAGCCGGCGGCACCTTCGTCACCGGCCGACGGTGCCGCCCCGGCAAAGAACTCGGCCCCCGCCAGAAGTCGCTGAACACAAGGCCCACGCCCGCCTGCACTACCCCGCCGAGCGAGGCATCGCCCGCCTCAAAACCTGGCGGATCTTCCGCAAAGCACGCTGCAGCCCCACCTGGCTCACCACCGCGGCTAAAGCCATCCTCGCCCTGGAGAGCTACCGCTGAAAAGGCTCATTTCCTGAAATTCCCTTATCTGCGCTCAGGCTGGCCCGGTGGATGGCGGGCGAGGTGGGGTTGGGGTCGCAGGACTTTCCTGGGCAACCGAGCTGGATGACCGCCTCCGGTTCCGTCCCGAGGGGCTTGGCGACGAAAGGCTCACGGAGGGCCGATTCCCGCTGATCACCCCTGTGCGTGAGCGAAGGACCGGGTAATAGGGCCGTCTACGACGGGGTCCGGCTACCCGGTCTGTGCGCGTGCGGGAACGAAGCGAGTGGCTCGTGCGTGAGCGCCGGCGTCACCCGTCGCTGCTTTGGTGGGCGTTCAGGCTTTCGAGAAGCGCGATGTCGTGACGGTCGACGTCCCTGAGCGAGTATCCGCTGCGGAAGTCGAGTTGTTTCGAGACCGACAGGCACGGGACGGCGCGGCCCTGGAGGGTCCCGACGGTGAAGGCGCCGTGCGGATAGAGGAAGAAGCCGCCGTCGAGGTCGGCCTGCCGCCCCACTCCTTCGGCGTCGAAGGCGACCGGATGCAGGTCCACCCAGCGCCGCCCAGGAGCCGCGAGTTCCACACGCGTAGGACGCTGTTCCGTCTCCACCCGGTACCCGAACGCTTCTAGCGCGTCGACTGTCGCAGTCTCGCTCGTGGCGTCCAATGCGAGGTCCACATCGCGGTGTTGGCGCGTCTGACGTCCCACGAGGACGTCCACTCCCCACCCGCCGGCGACCCAGTACGCAGCGTCGGCGGACTCCAGGGTGTCGAGCAGGTCGAAGAGGTCAGCGATGTTCATCACGCCAACCCAACCAGGAAGCCGAACCGTTCGCAAGATTCCTATTAATCCATGCAAAAAGTGAACATATGCGCGACGTGGTGCTGTGGTCTCTGTGTCGGAAGCCGGCCCACTGGTAGGTCTTGGAGGTAGGACAGTCTTGAATTTTCGAAGTTCTGTCATTAGTTTGCTTATCTAGTCAGCTCATCCGACCTAAAAAGGTGGATAACTTGCTGTACTTGGACTCAGTCACCGCCGAGCACTGCACCGACTGGTTACAGACCGGACTCATCCATGGCGTGACCACCAACTCGACCCTCTTAGCGAAGGCCGGCGCCACCTCGGTGTCCTCGACCGTCAAGCGCATCCTTGCCAGTGGGACCGCCGAAGTGCATGCGCAGGTCCTCTCGGAAGCGGACGCAGAGGCCGCTCAGCAGGCGATGGCACTGGCCAGTCTCGATCCGCGGGTCCGGGTGAAGATCCCGTTCGTGACGTCGGGAGGACGGTGCAGGGCGGGACTCATCCGTCGCGTGCGTGACGCCGGGGTCAAGGTGAACATCACCGTCTGCACCTCACGCGCCGAGCTGTACGCGGCGCTGTTGTTGCATCCCGAGTACCTGAGCCTTCTTTGGTGCCGCACCCGCGACGCGGGGGAGGACCCCGCTCAGGCGGTCCGTGCCGTGGCCGCCCGGCGTGACCAGACCAGCGGCGATACGCGCCTGGTCATCGGCAGCATCCGCGAACCCGCAGACGTCACCGCGGCGCTCGACACCCCCTGCGACATCGTCACCGTGCCACCGGCTGTCCTGGAGCAGTGGATCGACCATCCACGCAGCGTGGAGATGGCCCGTCAGTTCGCCACGGACGCCGAGGGACTCGTCGCATGACCATGGGCCCCGCGCAGGTGCCGTTCGCGGCGCCCCTCATCGGCGAAGAGGAGATGTCCGCCGTCACCGAGGTACTGCGCAGCGGATGGATCGGCACGGGCTCCGTCGCGCGGGACACCGAGAGCCGCTTCAGCCGCTACCTCGGCGTCGAGCACTGTCTGCTGCTCAACTCCGGTACCGCGGCGCTGCATCTCGCACTTCTGGCGCTCGGGGTGGGGCCGGGCGACGAAGTCATCGTGCCCACGACGACCTTCACGGCATCGGCCGCCACGGTTGTACATGCGGGCGCCATCCCTGTGCTGGTCGATGTCGAGCCGCACCGGCTCACCATCGACCTGGACCAGGTGCGACAGCACCTGACCAGCCGCACGCGCGCGGTGATGGCCGTTCACTTCGCCGGCCGCATGGCCGACATGCGGGCACTGCGCCGGCTCTGCGACGAGCACGGTCTGGCCCTCATCGAGGACTCGGCCCACGCCCTGCCCGCCGAACGTGACGGTGTGACGCCCGGCCGGCTCGCCGACGCAACGGCGTTCTCGTTCTTCGTCACCAAGCCACTCACCAGCGCCGAAGGCGGCCTTCTGGTCTGCCATCGCGCGGATTTGGCGGCGAGGGCCCGCACGTTGAGCGCCCACGGCATTGACCGCGACGCGTCGGCGCGGCATCACTCGGGACGCTCGCCCCACTACGACGTCGTTGCGGCCGGCTTGAAATACAACATGCCGGACGTTGCCGCGGCGCTGCTGCGCTGCCAGTTGGATCGCTGCGAGGCGCTGCACACACGCCGTCGTGCGATCGCGGAGCGCTACGCGAAAGGTTTCGCGTCCCTGCCCGGCCTGCTGCTGCCGCTCGCCGACACCGCATCGGACCGTTCGTCGTGGTACCTCTACGCCGTCCAGTTGCCCGAGGGCGTCGACCGTGACGATGTGGGGGACCGACTGCGCCGGCGCGGCATCGGGACCAGCGTCCACTTCAGACCGCTGCACCAGTTCAGCTACTACCGTGCCGAACTGCCGTCCGCCGCCGATGCCTTCCCCGTCGCCGACGCCGCCTACCGAAGGGTTCTGTCGCTCCCGATCTTCCCGGCGATGACGAACCAGGACGTGGACCGCGTCATCGCGGCCCTGACCGACGAACTTCGGCGCGCCGCCGGTCCGCGATGACCCAGTTGGTCGTTCTCTGCGGCGGGCTCGGAACCCGGATGGCCTCGGTCAGCGGTGGTGTGCAGAAGTGCATGCTTCCCGTCGCCGGCCGTCCCTTCCTGAGCCACGTACTGGACCGGGCCGTCCGGCCGCCTGTCGACCGGATCCTGCTCCTTGCGGGACACGACGCCCGCTCCGTACGGGAGCTGGCCGACGCCTGGCAGTCGCCTCACCGGGGTGAGCTGTCGCCCATGCCGCTTCCCGGAGTAGGCCCAACCCGAGCACCCCTTCACGTGGAGGTCCTCGTGGAAGGCGCGCCCGCCGGTCCCGTCGGTGCGTTGCGCGAGGCGTTGTCCCGCCTCGACGAGGAGTTCCTCCTCGTTCTCGGTGACGTCCTTCCACCCGACAGAAGGGATTTATGGCAAGCCCTCAGCGGCACCCTGCGTCGACAGCGGGCACAAGCCGTCATGTCGGCCGCCCCCGCCAGCCGTTCACACGACCCCGGCAACATCAGCGTCGACGGTCCGTGGATCGACCGTTACGACAAGGGATCCGGCGCGCCGTACATCGACCGCGGGGTCCGGTTCCTTCGCCGCGACGCCCTCAAGTGCCATCCCGGCGACAGCGATAGCCCGTTCTTCGGAGCCCTGGCCGCCCAACGTGGGCTCGCCCACTGGATCTGCGACGAGCCGATCGTCGAGATCGGCACACCGGATCGCTGGCGGCACGCCTGCGCCACGCTGGCCGACCTTCCCAGCGGGCCGTACGCCACGCCCTCCCGAGCCGAGAGACAGCGCCGATGACAACGGTCCGCAGTTCCGCTCCGATGCGCATCAGCATCGCCGGCGGGGGCACAGACCTGCCCGAGTACTACCGCCACGGCCCCACCACCGTCGTAGTGGCTGCCCTGCCGCTGCGTGTTCACGTCAGCGTCTCCGACCGGCCGACGCGCGCGCTCGCCGGGCTGGACCCGACAGGCACCCCGTGGCACTACCTCCTGCCGCCCGCCGATACCGCGCGGCACCCGTATCCCGCGGCCGCGGCGGTGGTCCTCGGGCTCAGCAGCCTGCCCAGCATCGCCGTGGGCTCCCTCGTACCGCCCGGTTCGGGCCTTGGTGGTTCCGGCGCCTACTGTGTCGCCCTCGTCGACGCGCTCGCTCGCTGGAGCGGTCGCACGCTGTCGCCGCACAGGACCGCCTCACTCGCGTTCCGGCTCGAACGTGAAGTCCTCGGCCGCACGATCGGACAGCAGGACGCCTGGGCAGCCGCGCTGGGCGGCGCGCAGCGCCTCCGCTTCGAACCCGACGGGTCCGTCACCGCCACCCCCAGTCCCGCCCTGAGCTCGGCGCTGGCCTGGCTCGTCGACAACGGCCTGCTGCTCTACCGCATCCCCGGCACCCGCGACGCCTCCCGCGTCCTGTCCCGGGCTCCTGAAGTCACCCCCGAACACCACCGCCAGGCGACGGCCGCCGCCGCGCTCACCGAGGAAGCGTTCCTGAGCGGTGACATCGCCGTGGTCGGTGCGGCTCTGCGAGCGCACTGGGCCCGGAAGATCGCCGCCAACCCGGCCACCGACCATCCCGTGTGCCGACGGATCGCGGAAGCCCGGGATACCGATGCAATAGGCGGGTTCAAACTGATCGGCGCCGGAGGCGGTGGACACGTACTCATCGCGGCCGACCCCGCTCGCACCGATCGAGCCCGGGCCTTCCTGGACGGCCTCGGCCTCACCCGCGTCCCCTTACAGATCTCCCAACAAGGCCTGCACAGCACACGGTCGACGGCAGAGCTCGGCCGATGCGAGGGGGACACATGCGCGTCGGCGTGATCGGTGCCGGGCTGCAGTGCGGGCGGCGTATCTCGGCACTGGAGCCGGACGACGAGTTGGTCGGCATCGCCGCACCCGTAGCGGACGAGAAATGGACCCGCACCCATTCCGTCAGGACCCCGGTGTTCGACCACTGGGACCAACTCCTCGCGCAGCCCCGACTGGACGCGGTGATCGTAGCGACGCCCCCCGACACGCACCTCGCGGCGACCGTCGCGGCTCTCACTGCCGGCACACACGTCCTGTGCGAGAAGCCGCTCGCCCGCAGCAGCGAGGAGGCAGCCCGGATGGAGGCCGCGGCACGCGATCACGGCAGAGTCCTGCACTGCGGGTTCAACCACCGCTTCCACCCCGCCGTCCGTGCTCTGGCCCGGATCGTCACCGATGACGCATACGGCAAACCTCTCTCAGCCCTGGGCGTGTACGGCTATGGCATCCGCGAGGGCTACTCCGACGAATGGCGCGCCGACACGGGCGTCGTGTCGGGCGGGCAGCTGATGGAACAGGGCATTCACCTCATCGACCTGATCGACGCACTGCTGTGGCCGATCGACGACGTGATCGCCCACACCCAGCACTCGTTCGGCCTGCCGACCGGCATCGAGGACGACGCCCACCTCATGCTGCGATCGGCCGCCGGCCAGGTCGCTCTGGTCCGCAGCAGTCTGAGCCAGTGGCACAACCGCTTCCTGTTCGAAGTCACCTTCGAACGGGCCACCGTGCGGATCGACGGCCTGACCGGTTCCTACGGTGAGCAGACCCTGACGGTCGAACACCGCGACGACGGGCCGTTTAGCGCGCACGTGACCCGGTTTCGCGGCGCCGACCGGTCTTGGGCCGCGGAATGGGCCCACTTCCGCAAGGCGGTCGCACAGGATCCCGCGCCGTCTCCTGACCCGGCCGGCCGACGTGCCCTCTCCGTTGTCGAGGCCGCCTACCGCTCCACCCACGCCGGCCGCTGGACCCCCGTCACGAAGGAGACACCATGAGTCTGTCCGGCATCACAGCCCTCCGCGACGCCGCCGCCACCGCGACGGCCGGCCTGGACACGGACGCGCTCACCGCGGCCGTAGGGGTGCTCGCCGACTGCCGTGCCACTCGCGGTGTCGTCCTGACCGCCGGGATCGGCGGATCCAGCTCCACCGCCTCCCACTTCGCCGCCGACCTGACCAAGTTCACCCGCACCCCCCTCGAGCCGCATCTGCGCGCCGTCGCCCTGCTGGACAACATCGCCTGCCACACGGCATGGACCAACGACGACGACCCCGGCCTGGCCCTTGCCCACCTGGCCGAACCATGGCTGCCCAGCCACGCCGGCGCCCGCGACGCCGTCGTGCTCTTCTCCGTGCACGGCGGCGCCCGCGACGGCTCCGTCTCACGCGCCCTGGTGGAGCTGGCCGCCTTCGCCCGCGAACAGAACGCCACGGTGATCGCCGTAACCGGATTCGACGGGGGAGCCACCTCCGATCTGGCCGACGTGCACATCAACGTCCCGCTGGACCGCGAGCCGCTCGCCACGCCCGGCATCGAATCCGTGCACCTTCTCGTCGCACACGCCCTGTGCCTCGCCCTCACCGATGGAGAAGAGCGTTGACTTCCTCTCCCTCGTGAACGAGGGGGATTCCTACGGCTCGCGCCGTGGGGGTTTCTGCTTCATAGCCGACTGCCCCGTCCGGGAGGACT
>NZ_JBEXCW010000160.1:0-10552 GCF_040605435.1 Streptomyces sp. NPDC005574 | reverse complement strand
GTGATATCGGGTTGATGAAGGGCGCTGCCAGCCATTTGCAGGGTGCGTCCGAGTCCGGCCGCTCCGTAGCACCAGACATCGCGGGGGCCGCTGCGGACCCGGGCCGCCTACCAGCGGCACCTGCGCCGGCGTGAACCCGTCGACGAGGACTGCCGCGCCGCGAACGCCCTGGGCGTCGGCCGCTACCGCCGCACCGGCTCCACCCGTGCCCTGCCCGACGACACCCGGGCCCGTGACCGCGGCGCAGCCGTGTCCCACGGCGCCCCGCCGCGGAACTGACCCCCGCTCACCGCAACCGGAGTATTCGATGCCCTCATCCCCGACGGCCCCGCCGCCGGAAGAGCCCGGGGCCGGCGCCTCGCGGGCCCACCGCCCCCGGACCCCAGGTCCCCTCGGCACCGCGGCCGCCGCCCTGCTCCGCGTCCTGCGCCCCCGCGGCCGCAGAGCGCCCCGCAAGCACCGCCGTACCACCCGGCGGGAAGCCGCGTTACGCCACCGCCTCACGCTGGACCTGGACGACTGCCGACAGCAACGGGACCGCTGGCAGCGGCACGCCGACTCCTACGAACGGGAGCTGACCGTGGTCTCGCTCGAACGCGCGCACCTCCTGGCCTGGGTGGCGGCGCTGCACCCGGCGAGCGCCGTCGTCGTCCCGGCCGCCGGCCCGGGGCCGGCGGGCACGCACCAGTTGCGGCTCGTGGTCGGCCGGCGGCCGCTGTCCTGGCGGCTGCGCCCCGCCGACCTGGCGCTGTTCACGCACGTCCGGCACGCGGAGCCCACCACGGCACCGGCGGAAGGCGACGTTCACCGCCCCCTGGACCAGGCCGCCCACATCCGCAGGCACACCCGTCTGCTGGCCATCGAGGCGACCCTGTTCACGGCACCCGCCGCCACCGGCGGACGGACCCGGGTGCACTCCGGCGACCGCTGACGGCACACCCGCCGAGACTCCGGCCGGCAGGCTCGGGAGGCACGTCGGCCGGATCCACAGCGCCCCCCTGCGAGGACTCCCGGCAGGGGGGCGCGTCCCGGTCCGCACCCGCCGGGCGGCGACGGCCCCTACAGCCAGCCCGCGAACTCCAGCAGCAGCTCGGCGTCCTGGGGGCGTCCGACGCGCAGGGCCCGTACCCCCGACTCCACGGCCCGGAACAGCGTCCAGCCCCGCAGCCGCTCCTGGTCCACCTCCAGGGACTCGGCCAGCCGCTTCACCCGCCGCCGGGTCGTCGTGGCCCCGGACGGCGACGCGATCAGATCCTCCACCCGGTCGCGCACCAGCCGGGCCAGGTCGAAGGCGCACTCGCCGACGACCGGATCGGGGCCCACGGCCAGCCACGGCATCCGCTCGGCGGCGAGCACCTTGCTCTGCCGGAACGTCCCGTGCAGCAGCAGTCGTTCGGGGGGCGCGGCCACCAGTTCCTCGCGCGCCGCGAGCGCGGCGGTCACCAGCGGGGCCAGCTCGGGGTCGGCGTCGGCGCTCGCCCGCATCGCCTCGGCCTGCCGCCCGGTCCGCCCCTCGACGCTCTCGAAGAGGCGGGCGTCCTCGCCGCCGGGCGGCTCCACCCACAGCCGGCGCAGCGTCCCGGCCGCCTCCAGCAGCGCCTTGGCCTCCGGCAGCGACCGCACCGACACGTCCGGGTGCAGCCGCTCCAGGAGCAGCGCCCCGTCGGCCGCGGACTCCTCCGCCAGCTGTACGGCGCCCGAGCCGCCCCAGTGCGCGAGCGCGGCCCGTTCGCTCTCCGGCCGGGCCCGGGGCGGGGCGAGCTTCAGCACGGCGGGCGTCCCGTCCGGCCGTCGCACCAGCACGACCAGACTGCTGCGCCCGCCCGGCACCTGCACCCGCTCCACGGTCAACTCGCGTACAGCGACGGCCTGTTCAGCCGTCTCGGACAGCTTCTCCGCCCACTCGTCACCGTCCGGTGCGCTCTCCCCGAGTGCCCTCGCCAGACGCCGCGGCGGTTCGAAAGCCATGCGCGAGTTGTTCCCTTCCCGTACCTGCCGAGCCGTGCTCCCGGAGCCGTGCGCCCGCCGAGCCGTACGCCTTACGCCGCCGGGGACGCCGACGGTGTGCCGGTGCCGGCCCGCTCGGCGAGACCAGGGAAGGCTACGCTCTCGCCGCGCCAGCGCACCGCGCGCACCGCCGCCTCCCGCAGCGCCTCGGCGGCCGTACGCCGCTGTCCCGCCTCGGCTGCCCGCACCAGGTCGGAGTACACGCCGGCCACCCGGTCCTCCAGCTCGGCGGCGAGCCGCACCGCCGCGGCGGGGTCCGGCACCGGGAAGGGCAGCGCGTACGCGGCGGCCGCGGCCGTGGGCCTGCCGCCCAGGTCGCGCACCGCGCGCACGAGCGCGTCCCGGCGCGCCCGGTGGGCGTCGTAGGCCGCCCGGGCCTCGGGCCGCCGCTCCTCGCCCACCCGTCCGCCGACCACGCCGTAGCCGTACACCGCCGCGTGCTCGGCTGCCAACGCGGCCTGGAGCGCCTTCAGTTCGCCCTCGTCCGTCCCGCTCACCGGGTTCCCTCCGTCAGCAGGTACGCGTGGGCGGCGCCGGCCGCCGCGGCCGAGGCCAGCAACCGCGCCAGTTCCCCGGGCACGTCGAGCAGTGCCGTGGTCCGCCGGTCCGCGAGCGCCCGCTCGGCGGCGGCGAGCCCCGCCAGGGCGTCCTTCTCCCGCGTCGGCACCGCGGCCACGGCGGCCGACACGGCGGAAGGGGTGGCCGAGGGGGCGGTCGACGGGTCGGCCGGGGGAGTGGCGGAGTCGGTCGGGGGCACCGTCCCGGCCGGTCCGGCCGCCAGGGTCCCGCCGAGCGCCTCCACGTGCCGCACGACCTCCGCCCGCAGCGGTGCCAGCCGCTCCGCGAGCGCCGGATGTACGGCGAGGACCGCCTCGTAGGACTCCACGAGCCCCGCGCTGTCGCGGGCCGCACGCGCGCGCGCCCGCTGGGCCGCCGACTGGCTGCCGCCGGTGCCGGCCGACTCCTCGGGGGCGTGCGAGCAGCCCACCAGGAGGGCGGCGCCCGCGGCGGAGGCGAGCAGGGTTCTTCGGCGCGGCCCGGCCAGGGCGCGCGGGGGTGGGGGGAGCGGCACGGCAGACGTCCTCGGGGGCAGTTCGTACGAAGGCGGACACGACGGCAGACGCGAAGGGAAACACCAGGCGGGGCGGCCCGCCCGTGATCACGGTACCCGCGCACCCGTCCGCCACCACCCAGCGGCACCGCCCTCGGCGCTCCGGACGCCGGACCGCCCCCGGGCGGACACCGAACGGGCGGCGGGCGGACGCGGGACGGGCGTCCACCGGACGGCCCGCGACCACCCGGTGGACGGCAACACACCCCTGGACCGGATACCCTTTGACCAGACACGCGACGTTCCCACAACAGCACACGCGGCCGAGGAGTCACCCGGATGAGCACCACCCAGAGCGACAGGCTGCGAGAGCTCCTGGAACCGCTCGTCAGCTCCCAGGGTCTGGATCTCGAGGAGATCGCGGTGGACTCGGTCGGCCGCAAGCGTGTGCTGCGCGTCGTCGTCGACTCCGACACGGGTGCCGACCTGGACCAGATCGCCGATGTGAGCCGCGCGCTCTCGGCGAAGCTCGACGAGACCGACGCGATGGGCGCGGGCGAGTACACCCTCGAGGTCGGAACGCCCGGTGCGGAACGTCCTCTCACGGAGCGCCGGCACTACGAACGCGCCACCGGGCGGCTGGTGAAGTTCCAGCTGACCGGGGGCGACGAACTGGTGGCCCGCATCCTGGAGGTGGGCGACGAGGGTCTCGACCTCGAAGTGCCCGGCGTGAAGGGCCGCAAGGCCACCACGCGCGCGCTCGCCTTCGGGGACGTCGACAGGGCCCGCGTCCAGGTGGAGTTCAACCGCAAGGACGACAAGGGCAGCAGCAAGGACATGAAGGAAGAAGAGGAGGAGGCGTAGCCGTGGACATCGACATGAGTGCCCTGCGGGGCTTGGTGCGGGAGAAGGAGATCTCCTTCGACCTGCTGGTCGAGGCGATCGAGTCGGCCCTCCTCATCGCCTACCACCGCACCGAGGGAAGCCGCCGTCACGCGCGCGTGGAGCTCAGCCGGGAGACCGGCCATGTGACCGTGTGGGCGAAGGAGGACCCCGAGGACCTCGAGGAGGGCCAGGAGGCCCGGGAGTTCGACGACACCCCGTCCGACTTCGGCCGTATCGCCGCCACCACCGCCAAGCAGGTCATCCTGCAGCGACTGCGCGACGCCGAGGACGACGCGACGCTCGGCGAGTACGCCGGCCGCGAGGGCGACATCGTCACCGGCGTGGTCCAGCAGGGGCGCGACCCGAAGAACGTGCTCGTGGACATCGGCAAGCTCGAGGCCATCCTGCCGGTGCAGGAGCAGGTCCCGGGGGAGGTCTACACGCACGGCCTGCGCCTGCGGTCGTACGTCGTCCGGGTGGCGAAGGGTGTCCGCGGTCCGTCCGTGACCCTTTCGCGCACCCATCCGAACCTGGTGAAGAAGCTCTTCGCGCTGGAGGTCCCGGAGATCGCGGACGGGTCGGTGGAGATCGCCGCCATCGCGCGTGAGGCCGGGCACCGTACGAAGATCGCCGTCAGGTCCACCCGTTCGGGTCTGAACCCCAAGGGCGCCTGCATCGGCCCCATGGGCGGCCGGGTGCGCAACGTCATGGGCGAGCTGAACGGTGAGAAGATCGACATCGTCGACTGGTCGGACGACCCGGCCGAGATGGTGGCGAACGCGCTGTCCCCGGCCCGGGTCTCCAAGGTGGAGGTCGTGGACCTCGGTGCCCGTTCCGCGCGCGTGACGGTGCCGGACTACCAGCTGTCGCTGGCGATCGGCAAGGAAGGGCAGAACGCCCGGCTGGCCGCCCGTCTGACCGGCTGGCGGATCGACATCCGTCCGGACACCGAACAGGCTGGGGAATAGATCTCGGCCTGCAGTGGCTTAGATCACGACAACAACCGTTCGAACCCTGCCCCGAAGGGGTGAGGTCCGTCCGGGGAGGTAGACTTAACGGTGTCTGGCCGGACGCACGCCCGTGCATGCCCTGAACGCACCTGTGTGGGGTGTCGGGAGCGAGCGGTCAAGAACGATCTGCTGCGCATCGTGGCGATCAAGGACGCATGCGTTCCTGATCCACGCGGTACGCTGCCCGGCCGGGGTACGTACGTACACCCCGCCCTGGTCTGTCTCGACCAGGCGGTACGCCGCCGGGCGTTTCCGCGGGCGTTGCGCGCCCCGGGACCGCTCGACACAAAGGCGTTGCGCCGGTACGTCGAGCAGACCGACAGTTGCTGACAGGCAACACCGTAGGAGTGTCGCGCGGAACCCCGCGCGGCCCTGGTATTCCGCGAGTTGGAAGTAGGTCGAGATTGCGATGAGCACTCGATGAGCACGCGATGAGTACGCCCATGAAGTAGCGACGGTCCGGACGCAACCCGGACCTAAAAGGAGCGAAGTGGCTAAGGTCCGGGTATACGAACTCGCCAAGGAGTTCGGGGTGGAGAGCAAGGTCGTCATGGCCAAGCTCCAAGAACTCGGTGAATTCGTCCGTTCGGCGTCCTCGACGATCGAGGCCCCCGTTGTACGCAAACTGACAGACGCCCTCCAGCAGGGCAACGGAGGCGGCAAGTCCGCCCCCGCGCGCAGGGCTGCCCCGGCGAAGCCGGGCGCCCCCTCTCCCGCGCAGGCGGCCCGTCCGGCCGCTCCGCGCCCGCCGGCCCCGAAGCAGGCCGAGGCGCCCGCCGCGGCTCCGGTCACCCCGGCGTCGCCGGCCTCCTCGGGCCCGCGTCCGGGTCCGAAGCCCGCCCCGAAGCCCGCTCCGGCGGCTCCGGCTCCGGCCGTCCCCGAGTTCACGGCACCCCCGTCGGCTCCCGCCGCACCGGCCTCCTCCGCTCCGCGTCCGGGCGCTCCGCGTCCGGCCGCCGACCGTGGTGACCGTCCCGGCGCCCCGCGTCCGGGCGGTGCCCGTCCGGCCGGTCCCGGCCAGGGCGGCCAGGGCCGTGGTGAGCGTCCCGAGCGCGGCGACCGTCAGGGCGCCCCGCGTCCCGCCGGCCAGTCCCCGCGTCCCGGCGGCGCCCGTCCCACGGGTCCCCGTCCGGGCAACAACCCGTTCACCTCCGGTGGCTCCACCGGCATGGCGCGCCCCCAGGCCCCCCGGCCGGGCGGCGCACCCCGCCCGGGCGGTGGCCCCGGCGGTGCCCCGGGCGGCGCTCCGCGTCCGCAGGGCGCAGGTCAGGACCGCGGTCCTCGTCCCCAGGGCGGTCCCGGCGGCGCTCCGCGTCCGCAGGGCGGTGCCCGTCCCACTCCGGGCGGCATGCCTCGTCCGCAGGGCGGCCCCGCCGGCGCCCCGCGTCCCGGCGGCGGCAACCGTCCGAACCCCGGCATGATGCCGCAGCGTCCGGCCGCGGGCACCCCGCGTCCCGGCGGCGGTCCCGGCCGCGGTCCCGGCGGCGGCGGCGGTCGTCCCGGCGGCGGCGGCTTCGCCGGTCGTCCCGGTGGCGGTGGCGGCGGTGGCGGCTTCGCCGGTCGTCCCGGTGGCGGCGGTGGCGGTGGCGGCTTCGCCGGCCGTCCCGGCGCTCCCGGTGGTGGCGGCGGCTTCGCCGGCCGTCCGGGTGCTCCCGGTGGCGGCGGTGGCCGTCCCGGCTTCGGTGGTCGTCCCGGTGGTCCGGGTGCCCGTGGTGGCACGCAGGGCGCCTTCGGCCGTCCCGGCGGTCCCGCGCGTCGTGGCCGCAAGTCGAAGCGGCAGAGGCGTCAGGAGTACGAGGCCATGCAGGCCCCGTCGGTCGGCGGCGTGATGCTGCCTCGCGGCAACGGACAGTCCGTCCGCCTGTCGCGCGGTGCCTCCCTCACCGACTTCGCCGAGAAGATCGGCGCCAACCCGGCGTCGCTCGTCGGCGTGATGATGAACCTCGGCGAGATGGTCACGGCCACGCAGTCCGTCTCCGACGAGACGCTGAGGCTCCTCGCGGACGAGATGAACTTCGTCCTCGAGATCGTCAGCCCCGAGGAGGAGGACCGCGAGCTGCTCGAGTCCTTCGACATCGAGTTCGGCGAGGACGAGGGCGGCGAGGAGTTCCTCGTGGCGCGTCCGCCGGTCGTGACCGTCATGGGTCACGTCGACCACGGCAAGACCCGCCTCCTCGACACCATCCGCAAGACGAACGTCGTCGCGGGCGAGGCCGGCGGTATCACGCAGCACATCGGTGCGTACCAGGTCACGACTCAGGTCAACGACGAAGAGCGCAAGATCACCTTCATCGACACCCCGGGTCACGAGGCGTTCACCGCCATGCGTGCCCGTGGTGCCAAGTCGACCGACATCGCGATCCTCGTGGTGGCGGCCAACGACGGTGTGATGCCCCAGACGATCGAGGCGCTGAACCACGCCAAGGCGGCCGACGTGCCGATCGTGGTCGCGGTCAACAAGATCGACGTCGAGGGTGCCGACCCGACCAAGGTGCGCGGTCAGCTCACCGAGTTCGGTCTGGTGGCCGAGGAGTACGGCGGCGACACCATGTTCGTCGACATCTCCGCCAAGCAGGGCCTCAACATCGAGGCTCTCCTGGAGGCCGTGGTCCTCACCGCGGACGCCTCGCTCGACCTGCGGGCCAACCCGGAGCAGGACGCGCAGGGTATTGCGATCGAGTCCCGTCTCGACCGCGGCCGCGGTGCCGTCGCGACCGTCCTGGTCCAGCGAGGCACCCTGCGGGTCGGCGACACCATGGTGGTCGGCGACGCGTACGGCCGTGTCCGCGCGATGCTCGACGACAAGGGCGACCACCTGGAAGAGGCGGGTCCCTCGACCCCGGTCCTCGTCCTGGGTCTCACCAACGTCCCGGGCGCCGGCGACAACTTCCTCGTCGTCGACGAGGACCGCACGGCCCGTCAGATCGCCGAGAAGCGTGCCGCCCGTGAGCGGAACGCCAACTTCGCCCGCCGGGGTGTCCGGTTCTCCCTGGAGAACCTGGACGAGGCCCTCAAGGCCGGTCTGGTGCAGGAACTCAACCTCATCATCAAGGGCGACGCGTCCGGTTCGGTGGAGGCTCTCGAGTCCTCGCTGCTCCAGCTCGACGTCGGCGAAGAGGTCGACATCCGCGTCCTGCACCGCGGTGTCGGTGCGGTCACGGAGTCGGACGTCGACCTGGCGATGGGCTCCGACGCCATCGTGATCGGCTTCAACGTCCGTGCGGCCGGTCGTGCCGCGCAGATGGCCGAGCGCGAGGGTGTGGACGTCCGTTACTACTCGGTCATCTACCAGGCGATCGAAGAGATCGAAGCGGCCCTCAAGGGCATGCTCAAGCCGGAGTACGAAGAGGTCGAGCTCGGCACGGCGGAGATCCGCGAGGTCTTCAAGTCGTCCAAGCTGGGCAACATCGCCGGTGTCCTGGTCCGGTCCGGCGAGGTCAAGCGCAACACCAAGGCGCGCCTCATCCGCGACGGCAAGGTGGTCGCGGAGAGCCTCAACATCTCCGGTCTGCGCCGCTTCAAGGACGACGTCACCGAGATCCGCGAAGGGTTCGAGGGCGGTATCAACCTCGGCAACTTCAACGACATCAAGATCGATGACGTCATCGCGACGTACGAGATGCGGGAGAAGCCCCGGGCGTGAGCCCTCGGGTTTCCGAGACGGTCCGGTCCGGGGCCGGTCGACGGGAAGTAATTTCCGTCGATCGGCCCCGGCCGTTCGTTGTACGGTTCTGATGTCCCTGCCACACGGATGGCGGGGCCATCGATCCCGGACCGGCGGGTGAACCGGTTACACACATGTATGTGGGGACACTGTCCTTCGACCTGCTCCTCGGCGACGTACGGTCGCTGAAGGAGAAGCGCTCCGTCGTCCGCCCGATCGTCGCCGAACTCCAGCGGAAGTACGCGGTGAGCGTGGCCGAGGTGGAGCACCTGGATCTGCACCGCAGGGCCGTCATCGGTCTCGCGGTGGTGTCCGGTGACACGGGGCACCTGAGCGACGTGCTGGACCAGTGCGAGCGGCTGGTCGCCGGCCGCCCCGAGGTGGAGCTGCTGTCCGTCAGGCGGCGCCTCCACGGCGAAGACGACTGACGAACCGAGAACGAGATCAGGAAAGAACGGGAGACGGACCAGTGGCCGACAACGCGCGGGCGAAAAGGCTGGCGGACCTCATCCGGGAGGTGGTGGCCCAGAAGCTGCTGCGTGGGATCAAGGACCCGCGGCTCGGCTCACACGTCACCATCACGGACACCCGGGTCACGGGTGACCTGCGGGAGGCGACCGTCTTCTACACGGTGTACGGGGACGACGAGGAGCGGGCGGCGGCCGCCGCCGGTCTGGAGAGCGCCAAGGGCGTCCTGCGTTCCGAGGTCGGCCGTGCGGCCGGGGTGAAGTTCACGCCGAGCCTCACCTTCGTCGCCGACGCCCTCCCGGACACCGCCAAGACCATCGAGGACCTCCTCGACAGGGCACGCCAGTCCGACGAGAAGGTGCGCGAGGTGTCCGCGGGCGCCGTGTACGCAGGCGAGGCGGACCCGTACAAGAAGCCGGACGACGAGGACGAGACGGACGGCGACGCCGCGGAATGACGCAGAAGCACACCACGCCCGACGGCCTTGTCATCGTCGACAAGCCGTCGGGCTTCACTTCGCACGACGTGGTCGCCAAGATGCGCGGGATCGCCAGGACCCGGCGTGTGGGCCACGCTGGCACCCTCGACCCCATGGCGACGGGCGTCCTCGTGCTGGGCGTCGAGCGGGCGACCAAGCTGCTCGGGCACCTCGCGCTCACCGAGAAGGAGTACCTGGGGACCGTCCGCCTCGGACAGACGACCCTGACCGACGACGCCGAGGGCGAGATCACGAGGTCGTCCGACGCCTCGAAGGTCACCCGCGACGCCGTCGACGCCGGGATCGCCAAGCTGACCGGCGCCATCATGCAGGTGCCGTCCAAGGTCAGCGCCATCAAGATCGACGGGGTGCGGTCCTACAAGCGGGCGCGGGAGGGCGAGGAGTTCGAGATCCCCGCCCGGCCCGTCACCGTCTCCTCGTTCGCGGTCCACGACGTCCGTGAGGCCGTCGCCGAGGACGGCACCCCCGTCGTCGACCTGGTGGTGTCCGTGGTCTGCTCGTCCGGCACCTACATCCGGGCGCTCGCACGGGACCTGGGGGCCGACCTGGGCGTCGGCGGTCATCTGACCGCGCTGCGCCGGACCCGGGTGGGGCCGTACAAGCTCGACACGGCCCGGACCCTCGACCAGCTCCAGGAGGAGCTGACCGTGATGCCGATCGCCGACGCCGCCGCTGCCGCGTTCCCACGCTGGGACGTGGACAGCAGGCGGGCCGGGCTGCTCACCAACGGGGTGCGGATCGAGATGCCCGAGGTGTACGCGGCGGCCGGCACCGTCGCCGTCTTCGACCCCGAGGGCCGGTTCCTCGCGCTCGTCGAGGACCACAACGGCAAGGCGAAGAGCCTGGCCGTCTTCGGCTGACGGGCCCCATCACCGGGAACGTCCTGCCCGTGGAGTGGCGAGCACGCACCGCTCCCACAAGGGGCTGAACAACCGGGCGGAGAACAGCCACCAGCCAACGAGGCAGCG
>NZ_JBEXCW010000159.1:0-10767 GCF_040605435.1 Streptomyces sp. NPDC005574 | reverse complement strand
CATCGAGGTCACCTACAAGATCTACCGCCACCTCATGCCCGGCTCCCTCAGCAAAGCCGCCAAGATCCTCAACCACGACCTCACAACACAATAGCGAGCCCTGTTAAGAGTTGGTCCAGCCGCCGTGAAGGCGATGACGGAGGGTGCTCTCAGTGCCTGCCAGTAAGGTCCGAACTAGATAACTACGCTCTGTCCGACGGATCACAGGCAGAAGCCAAGGAGTATGTGCAGGTCACCCGCCACTATTCTGGGTGCGCTCCATTGGCGACCATGACAGGCTCCGTGGATGTCGATCACTGACGTTTCCCCTGAGGTGTCCATCGCGTACGAAAGTTTCGGCGACCCTGGAGACCCTCCGGTCCTGCTGGTGATGGGTTTCGGCGCGCAGACGCTCGCCCAGCACGAGGACTTTTGCCGAGCGCTGACAGACCGCGACCGTCACCTGGTCCGGTACGACAACCTGACTGCAGGCTGTCCACCAGTTCGACGATCACCCTGCGGACAGGGCAAGTTCATCGCCATCGCCGCCGTCAGCTCGGGTGACGTTCCCGCCGCGCTCGCCATGGTTTCCTATCGGTTCTCGACATGGTCGGCGACGGCCTCGGCCTGCTCACCGCGCTCGGTATCGAACGTGCCCACGTGGTCGGCGCCTCGATGGGAGGAATGATCGCCCAGGCGATAACCCTCTCCTCCGCGGAGCGGGTACTGACCTTAACGTCGATGATGTCCTCGACCGGCGAGAGCGAATACGGCCAGTCCAGGCCAGAGGCCCAGGTGGTGCTGTTCCGTTCCAAGCCCGCGGACCGCGAGGGATACTTTGCGGCAGAGGAGCGGGAACTGGTGTGGGCCTCCACGCGATACGGCGACGCCACAGTGCTGCGTGAGCTGGCCGCCGCGAGCTACGACCCCGTCGATTCCCCCGAGGGGATCAGACGGAGCTCGGCACGATGATCCCCAGTGATTCACATGCAGATGCACTGCGTGAGCTGCGGCTGCCCACGCCGGTAACCCACGGCCTGGACGTGATGCTGATCGACCCTCGTGGCGGGAAACGCGCCGCGGAGTTGGTGCCCGGCGCCGAACTCCTGCTGGTTCCCAACGTGGGCCACGATCGCCCGCATGGACTCTGGCCCGAGCTCATCGATGTCGTGGTGACCCATACCGGTTGAGCAAGCACCCATAGCAGCATTGAGGGAAGACCCGGCTGCTCCGGTACTGGTGCGATCAGCCGCGGGCATCCCCAGTTGGGCCGCACACCCTGTAGAGCTTCTAGCCGGTGAGGTCGATCAGCAGGACTCCGGCTGCTCGTTCGTCAGGCGGCTCGGTGACCACGCCCTCGATCATGGCCCGCACCCGCTCTGGCAGGGGGGAGAGAGGGCGCTCCAGGACCTCGTCGGCGTCTCGGTAAATCGGCATGCCCAGCACCTCGCGCTCAGCATGCTGGAAGTCCGGGTCAGGTACGTCGAGTTCCGCCATCGCGCCGTCCTCGCCCAATGCCTCCTGCTCGTCCCAGGGCCCGTATCGGGCGACAGCCCCATAGCGTTCTTGGTTGTCCGCCCAGCGGACCTCGGCGCGGACTGCCGCACGAAGATCGTCCAGCCCTCGCTGATGGAGATCCTTGGTCGCCGTATGGGCCATGTGGAGCCCAGTCTGCTGACCCTGGGGAGCGTCGCACAGGAGGCTATGCCACGGAACACTTCGGTCCCGGACGTAGGCTGCTCTCACGGGGCGGCTACGCAGGACGGCATGCACGGTCAAGGCCGAGACGAGGGTGCAGCCCAACTGAGCTTGTTCACCTCGCCCATGACGGCAGTCGACTACCTGTCCTAGCCGTGATGCCGCTACCCAGTTGCGATGGTTGTACAGGACGTAGGCGGGAAAACAGCCCGTGGCCTGCGCATCCTGGACCAGCAGCTCACTTTGGCGCGCACGGGTCCGACGGACGACGTGCTCAAGGTCATAGCCTCCGCCGCGCTTCGCACGCTTGGCTTGAACCCGCATCCCGAAGCCATAGCCGCCCAAATGGAACCACCATTCCCAGTCGGCTCCGTTGAGGGCTTCTTCGCTACGCTGGAACTCGCGGATCACCACCCGGTCACTGTGCAGACGGTAGAGGTCTTGCAGGTTGAACTTGGTGTACGCCTCTTCGTCTGGCACCGGCCCGTGGAAGTGGTCATCAGCCAAACGCTCAAACGTCCTCGTCGCGCAGGAACGCAGCGTTCGGCACAAAGAGCCAGCCGGTGGAGAAACGCTGCGGCGCCGCGCCTCGGTGGACCAGCGAAGCTCGATCCCGCAGTGCGGGCAGAAGGCGTAGTGCTCAGCGATGTCTCCACCACAGCCGCACAGCAACTCGCTGGCTCCTCCCGGCATGTATCAGATCCCCCGCAAGACTACGGCAGGCCGCGATCTCATCCCCGGGTGCTCATCACCTTCGTCGGGCAGATGGGGTGGACGGCGACTAGGTTCATGTCTGCGCTCCCGGGAGGAGACGCTGTTTGCCCATGGCCGTGCTCCACCGGAATCGCGAGCGCGGCTCCGCCGGCCAGCCGAGCAGTTGGCTGTCTGATGTCTTCCTCCTACGTCAGACCGGGGCTTGTCCTGTTTGTCAAGTTCTCGCGTGGTGGCAGCCGTTGCGGCATAGCGTCGGGAAGGAGGCGCCTGGTGGTGGGGAGGTCGATGGAGTGGACGGACAGGACACGGCACGCGAAGCGGGTGGCAGGCCCTACGAGCAGGTTCGTCGCGAGGTGTGGGTGCGTAGTGGGGGCAGGTGCGTGTTGTGCAACGAGTACCTTCTGGAGGGCCCCATGTCGGGGCGCACGGTGAATCTGGGCGAGGTGGCTCACATTGTCGGCCGGCGCACGGGCGCTCACTCTCCGCGAGGTCAGCATTCTCTGGATCCTGCGCGGCGGGATGACGCCGACAACCTGATGCTCCTGTGCGCGAGTCAGCACGGTGAGATTGATGCGTCCGGCGGACTGGACGTGTTCACGGTCGACAAGCTGCGCCGGTTGAAGCAGGAGCATGAGGACCGGATCCGGCATCTGACGGGACTGGGGCCGGATCGTGCCACCACGGTGGTGCGGATGGTGGGGCGGGTCCACGGACGGGAGGTGGAGTTGTCCCGGCAGACGGCCGCGACTGCCGTGCTCGCCGGGGACCGGTTTCCGTTGTTCCTGGAGTCGTATACCCGGCACGGCCTGGAGATCGATCTGCGTGGTGTGCCTGGGGAGTCCTCTCGTGCCCCGCGTGCGGCCTCGCGTGCCGCGGCCGCCAGCCGTGCCCACTATCGTTTGGCGGCGGGGCTCGTGGATGAGGTGATCGACCAACAGTTGCGGCCCGGCATCCTGCGGGATGCGGTGCGGCATGTGAGCGTCTTCGGCTTCGCGCGTCTGCCGCTGCTGGTGTATCTGGGTTCTCGTCTGGATGACTCGGTACCGACCGACATCTACCAGCGGCACCGGGCGGACGAGTCATGGGCGTGGCGCGGCGGCGACGGCCCGCCGGTCGAGTTCACCACCGGGATAGATCACGATGTGCCTGCCGGGAGTGAGGCCGTGGTGGTCATGAACGTGTCCGGGGCGATCGGGCCGCAGGAGGTGCCGGCCGCTCTGTCGGCTCTGCGCCGGTACGAGATCCGGCCGGTTGCGGCGCCGACGTGTCCGGACATCATGCGTGACCGTGAGTGCCTGCAGCGGTTCTCCGCTGCGCTGCGGGACTTCTTCGCCCGGCTGGAGTGGGAGGCGAAGGGGCTTCGGCGCCTGCATCTGCTGCCTGCGGTGCCGATGTCAGCGGCGGTGGCGCTGGGGCGGGCCCGTCACCCTCAGGTGCATCCGCGGCTGGTGGTCTATGAGCGGCTGGCCGGGGCCTACGTGCCGACGCTTGAGGTGAGTTGAAGCAGCGGGTCGTGGCCCGAGGCGGGCTCGGGGAGGTGGGCAGGAGTGAGGGGGGCGTCGGGATGGGGTGTGTAGGGGAGGAAGCGGTAGGCGGGCTGGGTGCCGGTGTGGGGCTGGGCGCACAGGTGGGTTCCGGAGACGGGGTGGTGCAGTTGGGTGGCCAGGAGGGTGACGAGGCTGGCGGTGACGCCGACGAGGTCGGCGGCGGATCCGTGGAAGGTGGGGACGGAGCAGCCGCGGGTGGGTGTGATCTCCTCGCCTGATTGCGGTTCGGTCCACAGCAGGTGGTAGGGCTCCAGGTCGGGGGTGTTTAGGACGTGCTGGCCGGTGGCGCGGTCGATAGCCAGCGGGCCGTGGAGGGTGCCGGGCGCGGAGACGGTGAGGAGGCCGTGGCTGGCGGTTGTCGTGTCGGTGGCCATCTGCGCGAGCACAGCTCTGCGGTCGGGGAGGCGGGCCAGACGTTCGAGGAAGCGTCCGGTGGCGACGCTGACGGTGGCGTCGAGGATGAGGTCGGCCTGTCGTGCGGCCTCTATCAGTTCGGGTGAGGGGGGCGGCGGGCAGTGGTCGACAATCAGGTCGTCGCGCAGACTTCGCAGTCGCTGTGCCAGGGCGGTGGCCTTGGCCGAGCCGACGTCGGCTTCGGTGTAGTTCTGCCGCACCAGCAGCCCTCCGGTGATCGGGGTAGCCGGATCGCTCAGGGTGATCCGGGCGGCTCCCGCCCGGGCGATGAGTTCGGCAGCCCACGAGCCTATGCCGCCGCACCCCCACAGGTGGACATGGGCGTTGTGGAAGGCGGTGACGGGCCGCTGTGCGTCGCGGCGGATGGTGACCGCCGCCCGCTCGTCGGAGAGGTAACACCATTCGATCGCGCTCTCCCATACGTCGGCGGGGAGCCGGGACAGGTTCTGCGCGGTGCGCAGGGTGTCGCTGGCCAGGGCCGAAAGGCGTCCGGCGAGGAGGAAGCGGGCGCCCGTGGGCAGGGTGGGATGAGGGACCGCCAAGACGAAGTACTGGCAGGTCCCTTCGGGGTTGCGGCGTGCGCTGTGAGCCAGGGTGGTGAGGAGAACGGACGAGTCAACTCCTCTCTGCTGCACCGTTGTTGAGCCGGACGCGGTGTCGATGCGACTGGCGAGGTCAGCGAGGGTGCGGCCGGCCCCGAGCGGCTGACTGTGATTGAGAGGCAGGACGGGAAGGCGCAGGCTGTGTTCCCCCCGCGGCTGGCCGGTCAGGTCGAGCCGGTGGGCGGATCGCGGGGTGAGCCATCCGGTGTGTGCGGTGTGGTGCGCCTGGGGTTCTCGGGCAACGATGGTGGGGGTGTCGGGGGTGCGGTGCAGGACCCCCCCGACCGCGTGGAAGAGGGCGACAGCGGGATCGAAGCGGTTGGCTGCCGCATCGGCCAGCCACTGCCACAGCCGGTTCAGGACGCCGGCCATACCTGCGTGTGGGTCCCATTCCCGGGCGCCGTCGAGGTAGATGCACAACCGGTACCCCTCCAGCACGTGCGGGGTGCCAGCGAAGCGGCTGTGAGGGGTGAGCACCTGCGGGGACAGTCGCTCGGTGGGCGGGAGGACGAGGAGGAATTCCTCGTCCTCGCCCAGGATCAAGCCGCCTGCCGCGTGAGGAATGTCCGCAGTGTGCAGGCTGATGCGTACACCGGCCAGTCCGCCGGGCGTGATCTCCGCGCGGCCCCGGACCCGCAGGTCTGCGGGCTGTTGCGCGGCGAGCGAATTGAGGCCGGCCAGCAGGTGCTGCTGCCACGGATTGAGGGCGGGTGCGGGCGGCCTGCGCTTGGTCATCCTGCCCGCCCGGTATGGGAAGTGGTGGTGACAAGGGGCGGCACCGGGAACTTGGGGCGGACCTTTGAGGACGGCTCGGCCGGGCGGGGCGGTTCGGGGAAGCGACTGCCGAACAGCTCGCGCCACAGGCGCACGCTGGTGCCGGGGTCCGTCTCGTCGTAGGCCGCGCGGATCTGGCGCGCGTGGGTGTGGATGCGCTCGCGGAAGTAGGCGTAGGTGGCCTGGTCCCAGCGGTGGTCGAAGGTGAGGCCCGAGCCGGACGGATCGGCGATGGACGGCTTGAGGGGGCGGTCCTGCAGCCACCTGTCGAGGTCTTCGACGATGGCGAGCAGGGCGGTGGGCACGTTGGCGTAGCAGCCCGGGCGCAGTTGGGCGGCCGTCTGTGAGACCTGCTGTCCGAGGAGGGTGGTGAGGATGATGGAGCGGGTACCGGTGAAGGAGTTGCGGTGGTCGCGCAGGTACTTCATCAGGCGGATGACTTTGCGGAGGTTGCCGTCGGCGAGGGTGTCCTTCTCCTTCATCCACGCGGTGAACCCTGCGGGGTTGGTGACTTCCCACTGGTTGTCGTCGCGGTTGACGATGACTTCGCGTCCGTCGGCGAGGTGCAGGTAGGGGACGATGTCGACGTGCATGGAGTTGGCGTAGGTCAGCTGCACGCAGCGGCACTTGCGGGTGTGCGGCATGTCCTTGTACACGCTGTGTCGGTGCAGCGCGGCGTAGATCTTGTCGATGTAGGTCTTCGGGTTCTGCGCCCACTCCAACACTTCTTGCAGGTGGAGCATGAAGTCGGCGTCGAATTCCTTGTCTCCTTGCGGGTTGATGATGGTGCGCTGCGCCCACGATCCTTGGGGCTTCTTGCCGAGGATGAGCGGGCCGAGTTCGGGGTCGCTCCTGAGCGCCTGGTAGATGGCCTCTACCCGTACACCGAGGAGATCGAGCTTGGCCTGGCTGAGGTTGACGGTCTCCCGCAGGAACGTGTGGAAGCAGGTCACGTGCTGCATGGGCATTCCTCCCTGAGATGACGTGGTGAGCGGGCAACCCTGCCTGCGCGGCAGAGGGATGCCGCGGCCCCGTGGTACCGAGCCGTAGAGTTTTGCTGAAGTGGGCGTGCATAACCGCGTATTCACGGGCGCAACCGCTGGTGTGGCGCACGGCAGAGGTGCGCTGCGGAGCTGCCGCACGGCACCGACGGTGAGTAGAGGGCCGCCGCGTCCGTGAATCGCCGGATCTCACGGTAGGCGGTGCGTGTTCCCGGCCGCCCTGGTGGCCTGCTCCCCCAGCGGCGTGATCAGGCCTGCTGGACCGCTGCGAGCGGTGTGGTGGGGCGGCGCCTGTGCGGCGGGCCGGTGAAGAGGTGGTGCTGTCCGGTTGATGCTGCCGTCCGAGGTGACGAACCGGCTCACGTGCGCGGTACAGCCCGGTCAGGTGAACACCTGCTCGGCACATGCCACGCAGGGTGCACGTCGTTCCCAGAGAGCGTATCTGCTCTCTGGCGTATCAAGCTCACCACACCAAGTAGTCCGAACGCAAGGCCGTCTACGATGGACAGTTTCGCTGACATAGCTTCAAAGGCTGCGCCTGCAGGGCGAGTCGGCACGGACGGCGGTCGCCCGCCTGGCAGTTCTCTGCAGGCTGGGGCCTAGCGCGTGTCTCTTTGATGGGTTGGTCGGTTGATCGGATGTGTCTGTCCGATTAGTGATCACTGATGCGATGTGGGGCCGGATCGAGCCGCTGATGCCGGCGGATCCGGTCCGCGGACGGCGATGGGCCGACCACCGCCGCACTCTTGAGGCCATCGCGTGGAAGTACCGCACCAACTCGCCCTGGCGGGACCTGCCCGACGAGCTCGGCTCGTTCAAGACCGCGCACAAGCGGCTGATCAGATGGGCCGTCGACGGCACCTGGGAGATGATCCTCACTGCCGTCCTGGCGGCGGCGGACGCCGACGACGACATCGACTGGACAGTGTCGGTGGACTCCACGGTCGTCCGGGCCCACCAGCACGCCGCCGGAGCCCTCAAAAAGGGGCGGCCCACCCCGGCGAGCCCGCCGATCACGCACTCGGACGCTCACGCGGCGGACTGAGCACCAAGGTCCACCTGGCCGCAGACGGCCGGGCACGCCCCCTCGCCTTCACCGTCACCGCAGGCCAGGCAGGCGATGCACCCGCCTTCGAAACGGTGATGTCCCGCATCCGCGTGCCTCGCACCGGCTCCGGCAGGCCCCGGACCCGACCCCTGGCCGTTCTGGCCGACCGCGCGTACTCCTCCCGCGCCATCCGCAGCCACCTGCGACGCCGGGGCATCCGTGCGGTCATCCCGCAGCCCTCCGACCAGGTCGGCCACCGCCTGCGGCGAGGCCGACTCGGCGGCCGTCCGCCCGGCTTCGACCGCGAGACCTACAAGCAGCGCAACACCGTCGAACGGTGCATCAACCGGCTCAAGCAGTGGCGCGGCCTGGCCACACGAACCGACAAACTCGCCATCGCCTACCAGGCCGCACTCCACCTCGCGGGCATCCTCATCTGGACCCGCCACTGACCAAAGAGACAGAACCTAGTGTGCGGGGCCGGAGATAATGCCCAGGTTCATAAGGCGGTAGGTCATCGCGATTTCACTGACCTCGAACTTGCCCGCCAGCTGGCTTACCAGCTCATCGACGGTACGGAAGCGGGTCTGGTGCACCGCCGCGCGTACCAAGGCCTCGGGGGCGAGCAGGGCCGCAGCGAACCGGTTGGCTTCGATCTCCTCACGGTCGGTGGCCATACTGGACACCGTGTTGCGGTAGTTCACGCGGGTGTCGGTGTCCAGGATCAGCGGCCGGCCGCGGTGCAGACGCAGGTGGGCGAGCTCGTGCGCCACCGTGAAGCGGCACCTCAAGGGAGATTGGCGCCGGTTCACGCCGATTACGCAGCGGCCATCCCGCCGCAGCAGCATGCCCGAGACGTCATCGTCCAATTCCTGCGCCACGACCACGACATCGAGACGGCGTGCCAGTTCGTAAGGGTCGACGGGAGCAGCGGTGATCTCAAACTCCGCCAGCAAGGCGCGCGCGGCAACGTCAGCTCTGGCCATGGGCGTCCTTGAGCTGCTCGGCTCCGGACCATACGGAGGCCACGTCGGCGGCGTGCCGTGCGGGAAGGCCAGTGGCCTCCTCCGGTAGAAGCGACGGGAGCAAATCGGCCGGCTGCACGTGAAGTTCCGCCGCGATGCGGACCAGCCGGTACAGCGGGGGCGCTTGCGTTCCGCCCTCAATGTTTGTGATCGATCCACGCGACAGGCCGGTCCGCCGTCCCAGCAGTTCCTGCGTCATTCCCGCTCGGGTTCTGGTCTCACGGATCAGCCGCCCGACGGCCGCATTGAATGCCTTTTCCTCCACGCTGCCCCCAAGCGACGCCAGTCTCACTGACAACCTACTTCCCCGCCCGGGACACGACCAGGCACTTAACCGAACGTGCGCCCGAGTGAAATCCTGACCGGTGCTCGCAGCGGCAGGTGCATCAGGCGGCCGCATTGCTCTGCAGCGGGGCGCAGATGCACAGACGTGGCGGGTGTCGGCAGGCGGTGGCACGAAGGAAAACGCGCCACCGGCCGCAGTCCGGTGGCGGCTGGCTGCGCTCGCCTCGACGGGCCCTTCCCCACCAGCCCGGCCAGAAGACCAGCTTTCGCCTCGTCGGGGACGGTCCAGTTGCGAAGCGCCAGCCCGGTATGCGAGCCCGCTGGGCGATTGTCAGTGGTGCATGCTTGACTGCTTTTTACGAGGGAGCGCGTCAGAAGGGATGTCGCAATGCCTACCGTGGTCGACAAGACGCCCGAAGAGATCGCCCAGTGGCGGGCGCACCTGTTGGCAAGGACTCGGCTGTCATTCGAGGAACTGGCCGAGCGTGCGGAGAGCTATCAGCTGAGCGCCGAGGAGCTGGAGATCTGGCAGACGCTCCAGGGCTTGGACTACCTTCTCGAAGATGTCTGACGAACCAGGCTTGATCGTACTGCACCAGGCGGCGGAGGACTTCGCCGGGGAGCTGACTGCAACCCTCGGCGGGGTCCCTGCCGCATGCTCCGCGGTTCCATGCGATTCGCACGAGCCGCAAGCTGTGGGTGACGACGGTCTCCGGTGACGGTCCGAGCCCGTCCAGAGCCGGATCGAGTTGTTCATAAACGGCGATCCCGAACTCACCTTGGCGATCAGCTACTACTGCTGCTGGGACCAGGCCGGTGAGTTCCTCGCCGTGGACAAGTCGACGGTTGCGATGCACTACGGCCAGGACCCCGAACCGCTCTTGCGCTATGAGTACGTCCGCACCTGGACGTGGCCACCCGGCGCGCACGTGCACGTCCACGCCCATCACAACCAGATCTCCTGGCTGCAGCGGCTGTCCGACACCGGCAAGCCGGGCAGGCTGATGCAGAGGAAGAAGCCACCCGGACTGGCGGAGCTGCACTTCCCCGTCGGCGGTCATCGCATGCGCGCCAGCCTCGAGGACGTCCTCATGATGATCGTCCGCGAGTTCGACGTGGACGCCGTTGCCGGCTGGGAACGTGTCCTGACCGACGGCATCCGCCGCTGGCGCGACAAACAGCTACGCACGGCAGTCCGTGACGCACCCGATCAGGCCGTGCAGGTGTTGCGGACCCTGGGCTATGAGGTGACCGAACCCGCCAGTGCAGCCACGACGCCCAACTCCAAGCTGTACCTGCCGTAAGCACGGCCCCGCCATGAGGCTGATCGACGAGCTCGAATACGCGGGCGGACCTCCACAGCCCCCATACCCAGATCACAATGATCAAACTGCACGGCACCGATGCGGACTTCGATCAGCGCAACACGATCGATGAGCCGGGGGCATATCCGCAGGCCAGTGAGACGTCCACAGGGCACGGCGGCTTTCCGCCGACATGGTCCCCCTCGCCGATCTGTCACTGCTTGTAGTGCCGTCGCCTGGGCCGGCGAAACAGCGTCCGCGCACCGTCTCGCCGTCCAACGGGGAGTGTCATGAATCAGGTGTGGATCTCCTCGAAGGAGTCACCTGATGAGTACGACGACTGATCACCTGATCGAGTCCGTGGACAGCGTGTCGC
>NZ_JBEXCW010000158.1:0-10816 GCF_040605435.1 Streptomyces sp. NPDC005574 | reverse complement strand
CGGCGGGGCGGGGGCGCGGCGCGGCGAAGGCGCGGCACGGGCGAAGGCGCGGGCGGAGGCACGGGCGGAGACACGGCACGGCACACGCGAGGCCGGGGGCCGGCCGGCACCGCAACGCGGCACACCCGAGGCCGCCTCTCTACGACTTCGCGTCAGGAGCGGTGCCCCGCCGGACCGTGCCGGGGTATGAGCGAGGGCCGCCCCCACGACGTCGCGTCGGGGACGGCCCACCGGACCGGGGCGAGGGCCGGGCCCTCAGCCCAGCTTGCTCACGTCCCGCACGGCGCCCTTGTCCGCGCTGGTGGCCATCGCCGCGTAGGCGCGCAGTGCGGCCGACACCTTGCGCTCGCGGTTCTTCGGGGCGTACACCCCGCCCAACGCCTGCTCGCGGCGCGCCAGTTCGGCCTCGTCGACGAGGAGCTCGATCGTGCGGCCCGGGATGTCGATGCGGATGCGGTCGCCGTCCTCGACCAGGGCGATCGTGCCGCCGGAGGCCGCCTCGGGCGAGGCGTGGCCGATCGACAGGCCCGAGGTGCCGCCGGAGAAGCGGCCGTCGGTGATCAGGGCGCAGGTCTTGCCGAGGCCGCGGCCCTTGAGGAAGGACGTCGGGTAGAGCATCTCCTGCATACCGGGGCCGCCCTTGGGGCCCTCGTAGCGGATGACGACGACGTCGCCGTGGGTGATCTGCTTGTTGAGGATCTTCTCGACGGCCTCCTCCTGGGACTCGCAGACCACGGCCGGGCCCTCGAACGTCCAGATGGACTCGTCGACGCCGGCCGTCTTGACCACGCAGCCGTCCACGGCCAGGTTGCCCTTCAGCACCGCCAGGCCGCCGTCCTTGGAGTACGCGTGCTCGGCGGAGCGGATGCAGCCGCCCGCCGCGTCCTGGTCGAGGGCCTCCCAGCGCTCGGACTGGGAGAACGCCTCGGCGGAGCGGACGCAGCCGGGTGCCGCGTGCCACAGTTCGACCGCCTCCGGGGAGGGGGAACCGGCGCGCACGTCCCAGGTCTTCAGCCAGTCGGCGAGGGACGGGCTGTGCACCGCGTGCACGCCCTCGTTCAGCTGGCCGGCGCGGTGCAGTTCGCCGAGGAGGGCGGGGATGCCGCCGGCGCGGTGCACGTCCTCCATGTAGTACGTGCGGTCCTTCGCCACGTTCGGCGCGACCTTCGCGAGGCAGGGCACCCGGCGCGAGACCTCGTTGATCTCCTCCAGGCCGAACGGGACGCCCGCCTCCTGGGCGGCGGCGAGCAGGTGGAGGATCGTGTTGGTGGAGCCGCCCATCGCGATGTCGAGGGCCATGGCGTTCTGGAAGGCCGCGAAGGTGGCGACGTTGCGCGGCAGGACCGTCTCGTCGTCCTGCTCGTAGTAGCGGCGGGTGATGTCCATCACCGTGCGGGCGGCGTTCTCGTACAGCGCCTTGCGGGCGGTGTGGGTGGCGAGGACCGAGCCGTTGCCCGGGAGGGACAGGCCGATGGCCTCGGTCAGGCAGTTCATCGAGTTGGCGGTGAACATGCCGGAACAGGACCCGCAGGTCGGGCAGGCGTTCTCCTCGATACGGAGGATGTCCTCGTCCGAGATCTTGTCGTTCACGGCGTCGGAGATCGCGTCGACCAGGTCGAGGGTGCGGACCGTGCCGTCGACGAGCGTGGCGCGGCCGGACTCCATCGGGCCGCCGGAGACGAAGACCGTGGGGATGTTCAGGCGCAGGGCCGCGTTGAGCATGCCCGGGGTGATCTTGTCGCAGTTGGAGATGCAGATCAGGGCGTCCGCGCAGTGCGCCTCGACCATGTACTCCACGCTGTCCGCGATCAGGTCGCGGGAGGGCAGGGAGTACAGCATGCCGCCGTGGCCCATCGCGATGCCGTCGTCCACGGCGATCGTGTTGAACTCGCGGGGGATGCCGCCGGCCTCGGTGATCGCCTGGCTGACGATCCGGCCGACCGGCTGGAGATGGGTGTGGCCCGGCACGAACTCCGTGAAGCTGTTGGCGACCGCGATGATGGGCTTCCGGCCGATGTCCGCGCCGGGTACACCGGAGGCGCGCATAAGGGCGCGGGCGCCCGCCATGTTGCGGCCGTGGGTGACTGTGCGGGACCTCAGCTCGGGCATCGTCGCTCGCTCCTTCGGGGACTGCGGGGACTGCGATCAGAGACTTCTGACTGGTAACGAGCGTACGCCGGTCATCCAGGGGGCGGACACGTTGTCCGGAATGCGGGACGCACGTCTCAGGGGGTACGGCCGTTCGGGGCGGGGCGGGAGCGTCAGCGCCGTCCATGGTCCGGCCGCGGCTCCCGGCGCGCGGGAGGTGCGGGTCAGGGACCGGTCAGGTGTCCCTGCACCACCGGCGCCAGGCGCGCGATGACCTGCTCCACGTCCGCGGACGCCAGCGGCTCGACCTTGATCACGTACCGCAGCAGGGCCGCCCCCACGAGCTGCGCGGCCGCGAGTTCGGCGCGCAGTTCCGCGTCGGGGAGTTCCAGCTGCGCGGCGATGCGGCGCAGCAGCTGTGAGGCGATCAGCCGGCGGAAGACGGCGGCCGCGGTCTCGTTGGTCACCGCGGAACGGACGATCGCCAGCAGCGGCGCGCGCGTGCTGGGGTTCTCCCAGATGCCGAGGACGAAGCGGGCCAGACGCTCCCCGACCGCGTCGACGGGACCGTCGGCGAGTGCCTCCGGCGCGTTCAGCGCGGGCGCGAAGGCGACCTCGATGGCCGCCTCGAAGATCCGTTCCTTGGTGCCGAAGTAGTGGTGCACCAGGGCCGGGTCGACGCCGGCGGCCTTCGCGATGCCACGCACGGACGTCTTCTCGTAGCCCCGCTCGGAGAACTCCTCACGGGCCGCGTTCAGGATGCGGTCGCGGGTGTCGGCGGCTTCCGTGCGAGGGGGCCGGCCACGCCTGCGGGCGGTCACGCCGGTCACCGCCGGGGCACTTTCACCGCGGACGCCAGGTGCAGGCGCGTGAAGGCCAGGGCCTCGGCGAGGTCGGCCTCCCGCTCCGCGCCGGACATGGCGCGACGGGTGTTGACCTCGATGACGACATGACCGTCGAAGCCGGTCAGGGCGAGGCGTTCCAGCAGTTCGGCGCAGGGCTGCGTGCCGCGGCCCGGGACGAGGTGCTCGTCCTTGGCGGAGCCCCTGCCGTCCGCGAGGTGGACGTGACCGAGGCGGTCGGCCATGCGGTCGATCATCTGCATGGCGTCGCTGCGGGCCGTCGAGGTGTGGCTGAGATCGATCGTGAAGTGGCGGTAGTCGTCCTTCGTCACGTCCCAGTCGGGCGCGTACGCGAGCATCTCGCGGTCCTTGTAGCGCCAGGGATACATGTTCTCGACGGCGAACCGCACATCCGTCTCGTCCGCCATCCGCCAGATCCCGGTGACGAAGTCGCGGGCGTACTGGCGCTGCCAGCGGAACGGCGGGTGGACGACGACCGTGGTCGCGCCGAGCTTCTCGGCCGCCGCGCGGGCACGCTGGAGCTTGACCCACGGGTCGGTGGACCACACGCGCTGGGTGATGAGCAGGCAGGGAGCGTGTACGGCGAGGATCGGGATCTGGTGGTAGTCGCTGAGCCGGCGGAGTGCCTCTATGTCCTGGCTGACCGGATCGGTCCACACCATGACCTCGACGCCGTCGTACCCGAGGCGCGCGGCGATCTCGAAGGCCGTCGCCGTGGACTCCGGGTAGACGGAGGCCGTGGACAGCGCGACCTTCGCATCCGGGATGCGCACGACTGGTTTTGCCACGGGGGCTAGCGTACGGGGTGCGGTCGGGGGGATGCGGGGCGTCCACCGGCCGTTGTGGCGTTCCCCACGGCCGCGCGCCCCCCGGACGCGCCGGTGCCGCCCACGCGTTGGGGAGCACGGCGTGGCGGTCGCAGACCCGGGGAGACGGTGATGGGGCGCCATCGGCTCCGACTTCGCGCAGGCGGTCGTACGGTGTCATGGGCCGGCGATCGGAAGGCCGGTCGTCGGGCGCCACGGGTGACGGCGGCCGGTCAGGCCGATCCCATGTGGTCCAGGCGGCGCAGGATCACGCCCTCACGCAGGGCCCACGGGCAGACCTCCAGGTGCTCCACGCCGAAGAGGTCCATCGCGCCCTCCGCGACCAGGGCGCCCGCCAGGAGCTGGCCGGCGCGGCCCTCGGACACCCCGGGGAGTTCGGCGCGTTCGGCGGTGGTCATGCCGGCCAGTCGCGGGACCCAGGCTTCCAGGGACTCCCGCTTCAGCTGGCGTTGGACGTACTGGCCGTCGGCGGAGCGGGCGGCACCGGCGAGGCGGGCCAGCTGCTTGAAGGTCTTCGACGTGGCGACCACGTGGTCGGGGGCGCCGAAGCGGGCGAACTCGCCGACGGTACGGGCGATCTGGGCGCGGACATGCCGGCGCAGGGCCCTTATCGCCTCCGGGTCGGGCGGGTCACCGGGCAGCCAGGCGGCGGTGAGGCGGCCCGCGCCGAGCGGCAGCGAGACCGCCGCGTCGGGCTCCTCGTCGATGCCGTATGCGATCTCCAGGGAGCCGCCGCCGATGTCGAGGACGAGCAGCTTGCCCGCGGACCAGCCGAACCAGCGGCGGGCGGCGAGGAAGGTGAGCCGGGCCTCCTCCGCGCCGGTCAGGACCTGGAGCTCGACGCCCGTCTCGGCCTGCACGCGCGCGAGGACGTCGTCGGCGTTGCTGGCCTCGCGCACGGCGGAGGTCGCGAACGGCAGCAGGTCGACGACGCCCTTGTCCTCGGCGGCCTGCAGCGCGTCCCGGACGACGTTGACGAGTTTGTCGACGCCCTCGGGGCCGATGGCCCCGGCGTCGTCGAGCAGCTGGGCGAGGCGCAGCTCGGCCTTGTGCGAGTGCGCGGGCAGCGGGCACGCGCCGGGGTGCGCGTCCACCACCAGCAGGTGCACCGTGTTCGATCCCACGTCGAGGACACCGAGTCTCATGCACGGAACGCTACTGCCAGCGGAGCCCCCGGCCGTCCCCGGAGCGGCTTCCGGCGACTTACCCTGGACGGGTGCCAAAGACGAAAAAGGCGAAGACCGACATTTCGACCGACGGTCCCGGGCAGGTGCCGCCGGTGAAGCCGTCGAAGAAGTCGAAGAAGGCCCTGGCAGCCGACGAGAAGGGGCTCGACTTCGCGCGCGCGTGGGTGGAGTTTCCTGATCCGGCGGACGAGGAGCAGGTCTTCCGCTGCGACCTGACATGGCTGACCTCCCGCTGGAACTGCATCTTCGGCAGCGGCTGCCAGGGCATCCAGGCGGGCCGCGCGGCGGACGGCTGCTGCACCCTGGGAGCCCACTTCTCCGACGAGGACGACGAGAAGCGGGTGGCGGACCATGTGTCCCGGCTCACGCCGGACCTGTGGCAGAACCACGACGTGGGCCGGGCGACCGGCTGGGTGTCGGAGGACGACGAGGGGTCGCGGCAGACCCGCCCCTACGAGGGCTCGTGCATCTTCCAGAACCGGCCCGGTTTCGCCGGCGGCGCGGGCTGCTCGCTGCACATCCTGGCGCTCAAGGAGGGCCGGGAGCCGCTGGAGACCAAACCGGACGTCTGCTGGCAGCTGCCGGTGCGGCGCACCTACGAGTGGATCGACCGGCCCGACGACACCCGCGTGCTCCAGGTGTCGATCGGTGAGTACGACCGGCGCGGCTGGGGCCCCGGCGGCCACGACCTGCACTGGTGGTGCACGTCGGCGACCTCGGCGCACGGCGGGGGCGACCCGGTGTACGTGTCCTACCGGCCCGAGCTGACCGAACTCATGGGCAAGGCCGGCTACGACCGCCTGGTCGAGCTGTGCGAGGAGCGCCTGGCCGCACAGCTGCCCCTGCTGGCCCCCCACCCGGCGGACCCGGCCGGCTGATCCGGCGGACGGGGGCGGGCGTTCGCACCCGGGGTGCGGGCGCTCACGAGCCGTACGGCCGCCGCCGTCTGCCCGCGGTCACCCGTCGGACGGGCTCGGGTCTTCGCCGTCGTCGGAGGGCGGGGGCGAGGTGTCCGGGGTGGTCGGGGCGGTGTCGCTGGGGGTCGGGTCCGGGGGCGGGGAGGACGGCGGCTCGCTCGGCGTCGGGTCGGCGGACGCCGAGGCCGTGGCGGTCGGGCCGGGGCCGGACGGGTGCGGGCCGCCGTGGCCCGGACCGCCCGGGTGGCCCGGGTGGGTGCCCGGTCCGGAGGGGCTCGGCGCGGTGCCGTAACCCTCGATGGAGACGACCGCGGCGGCCGGTGCGACCGCCACGCGCGCGCTCCAGTGCCCGGCCGGCTCGCGCAGGTGGTCCACGTACACCTTGATCGTCAACGTGTCGCCCGGGGCGAGGGTTCCCGAGGACCGGCTGAGGTACAGCCAGGGTGCCGCCGTGGTCGCGGACCAGCGGACCGGGGCGGAGCCGGTCGCCCTGAGCGTGACCAGCGTGGTGTCCCCGCTGTTGCCCGCCGACACGTCGAGCCGGCCGGCGTCCTTGCGGCCGGCGCCGTTGACGCTGACGACCTCCACCGACACGTCGGGGGTGTCCTTCCCGGCGAAGCGGCCGCCGGGACTGGTGCTGGCGTTGCCCGCGTTCTCGTAGCCGCCGGTCGGCGCCTCGCCGTCGAGGCTGTCGGGGCCACGGGCCTCGCTGGCGGTGGCCGGGTGACCGTCCTTGCCGTCCCCGGCGGGCTCTCCCCGGTAGGCGGCCCACAGGGCGAGCACCGGGGCGGCGACGACGGTGGCGACGACCGTCGTCGTGACGGCACGCGCGCGGAGCCGGTCCCTGCGGGCGGCCCGGTCCTTGGGGTCCATCGGGAAACCACGCCGGTCGAAGCGCGGGGCGGCGCTGCCCCGCGCGCGCGGGACGTGCGTCATGGCCACGTGCAGGGCCGCGCGGGGCGCCTCCAGGACGGGCAGTTCGGCCGGGGTGACTCCGGCGCCGGGCCAGCGGCCGGGGATCGCGCGCTCGGCGCTGCGGCGGCAGCGCGGGCAGTCGTCGACGTGCCGGACCAGCTCGCGGCGCACGGCCGTGCTGAGCACGAACTGGTGGTCGCCGGTGAGGCGCGTCACACCCGGGCAGGAGCCGGTCTCGACGACGGCGAGGGCCGCGCGGGTGCGTTCCACCTCGCAGGCGGCGGACGCGAGCAGTTCGCGGGCCGCGGTGAGGCCGGTGCCGAGGACGGCGGCAACCTCGTGGGCCGCGAGGTGGTGGCGCACCGCGAGTTCGAGTGCCTCGCGCTGCTCCGGGGTGGTGCCGGCGGCCTCGGGCCAGGCGAGCAGGGCGAGTTGGCTCCGGCGCTGTTCCCGGACCTCGGCGGAGACCGGCGGGGCGGCGGGCTGCGCGGCCCGCTGCCGGTCGGGGCCGTGGCCCGAGGCGTGCGTGCCCTGACGTTTCTGCTTGGCCTCGGTCAGCTTGCGCAGACAGGCCCAGCGGGCCAGCGCGTACAGCCAGGCCCTGCGGTCACCGGACGCTTCCGGGCCGCGGCGGCGCCCGGCGAGCGCGAGGACGTCGCCCAGGGCGGCGGTCGCCGCGTCGTGGTCGCACAGCACGGACAGGCAGTAGGTGAACAGGCCGTCCAGATACGGCTCGTCGCGCGCGGGCGGCCGCTGCGCGAGCGTGCGCGCGGCACCACGGTCACGCGCCTCCCGGTGCGCCCGATGTGCGCCGGTGGTGCGGGTCGAGGTCTCCGGACTGCTGCTCATCATCCGTGGACCGTAGGCGGCCCGCGTCGGCCCCTTCCTCCCCCTTGAGCACATTTAATTCGTACGGGTGAAACGATCCCTCATAAGGGGACATGAACCGGCGGTGCGCTGGCTCGTTCTTGACGGCGGGTGGCCGGTTCACAGGGGGTGCCCTGTCGGATCGTGCCCGTTGATGGGGTGGGGAAAGCGCGCGGTCGGCGGCCCGGTGACGGGCTCGTGCCCGCGTTGTCAGTGGTGGCGGTTACGGTTCGGTCCATGGCTGCCCGTACGAAGACCACCAAGGACCGGCCGTCCTACCGCTGCACCGAGTGCGGCTGGCAGACGGCCAAGTGGCTCGGCCGCTGCCCCGAGTGCCAGGCGTGGGGGACGGTCGAGGAGTACGGCGCGCCCGCCGTCCGTACGACGGCCCCCGGTCGCGTGACCACCTCGGCGGTGCCCATCGGGCAGGTCGACGGCCGGCAGGCCACCGCCCGCCCGACCGGCGTGCCCGAGCTGGACCGGGTGCTGGGCGGCGGACTGGTGCCCGGCGCCGTCGTGCTGCTCGCGGGCGAGCCCGGCGTCGGCAAGTCGACCCTCCTGCTCGACGTGGCGGCCAAGTCGGCGAGTGACGAACACCGCACGCTGTACGTCACGGGTGAGGAGTCGGCGAGCCAGGTGCGGCTGCGCGCCGACCGCATCCACGCCATCGACGACCACCTGTACCTCGCCGCCGAGACCGATCTGGCGGCCGTCCTCGGGCACTTGGACGCGGTGAAGCCGTCGCTGCTGATCGTCGACTCCGTGCAGACCGTGGCCTCCCCGGAGATCGACGGCGCCCCGGGCGGCATGGCGCAGGTGCGGGAGGTGGCCGGGGCGCTGATCCGGGCCTCCAAGGAGCGCGGGATGTCCACCCTGCTGGTGGGCCATGTCACCAAGGACGGCGCGATCGCCGGACCCCGCCTGCTGGAGCACCTTGTGGACGTCGTCCTGAGCTTCGAGGGCGACCGCCACGCGCGTCTGCGGCTCGTACGGGGAGTCAAGAACCGCTACGGCACGACGGACGAGGTCGGCTGCTTCGAGCTCCACGACGAGGGCATCACCGGCCTCGCCGACCCCAGCGGCCTGTTCCTGACCCGGCGGGCCGAACCGGTGCCGGGCACCTGCCTGACCGTCACCCTGGAGGGCCGCCGCCCCCTGGTGGCCGAAGTGCAGGCACTCACCGTCGACTCGCAGATCCCCTCCCCCCGGCGCACCACGTCCGGCCTGGAGACCTCCCGCGTCTCGATGATGCTCGCCGTCCTCGAACAGCGCGGCCGGATCAGCGCCCTGGGCAAAAGGGACATCTACTCCGCGACGGTCGGCGGTGTGAAGTTGTCGGAGCCGGCCGCCGACCTGGCGATCGCCCTCGCGCTGGCGTCGGCCGCGAGCGACACCCCGCTGCCCAAGAACCTCGTCGCGATCGGTGAGGTGGGCCTCGCCGGCGAGGTCAGACGGGTCACGGGCGTCCAGCGCAGGCTGTCCGAAGCACACCGTCTGGGCTTCACCCACGCCCTCGTACCGGCCGATCCCGGCAAGGTCCCGTCGGGTATGAAGGTGATGGAAGTCGCGGACATGGGAGAGGCCCTGAGCGTCCTTCCGCGCTCGCGTCGCAGAGAGGCCCCACGGGACGGCGAGGACCGCCGGTAGACTTTGCCCTGGTCTCGCCCGTCCGTACGAACCACATGTGCGAAACGGAGCCCCCCAGAACCTGCGACCGGAGGAGTGCAGTGGCAGCCAACGACCGGGCAGCAGCTCCCGGAAAATCCGGTGGGAGTTCCGGTGCCGATGGCCTGATGCGCGCCTCACTGAGTGCCGTGGCACCCGGCACGGCACTGCGCGACGGCCTTGAGCGGGTACTCCGCGGCAACACCGGTGGTCTCATCCTGCTCGGCTCCGACAAGACCGTCGAGTCCATGTGCACGGGTGGATTCGTCCTGGATGTCGAGTTCACCGCGACCCGCCTGCGCGAACTGTGCAAGCTGGACGGCGGCATCGTGCTGTCCTCGGACCTGTCGAAGATCCTGCGGGCCGGCGTGCAGCTGCTGCCGGACCCGACGATCCCGACCGAGGAGACCGGCACCCGGCACCGCACCGCGGACCGGGTCAGCAAGCAGGTCGGCTTCCCCGTCGTCTCCGTCTCCCAGTCGATGCGCCTGATCGCGCTGTACGTCGACGGGCAGCGCCGTGTCCTGGAGGACTCGGCGGCGATCCTGTCCCGCGCCAACCAGGCGCTGGCCACACTGGAGCGCTACAAGCTCCGCCTCGACGAGGTCGCGGGCACACTGTCCGCGCTGGAGATCGAGGACCTGGTCACCGTCCGGGACGTCTCCGCGGTCGCCCAGCGCCTGGAGATGGTGCGCCGCATCGCCACCGAAATCGCCGAATACGTGGTTGAACTGGGCACGGACGGCCGCCTTCTGGCCCTCCAGCTGGACGAGTTGATCGCGGGTGTCGAGCCCGAGCGGGAACTGGTCGTGCGGGACTACGTGCCCGAACCCACCGCCAAGCGCTCCCGCACGGTCGACGAGGCGCTGTACGAGCTGAACGCCCTGGCACACGCCGAGCTGCTCGAAATGCCCACGGTGGCCCGCGCGTTGGGTTACACCGGCTCCCCCGAGGCGCTGGACTCGGCGGTGTCCCCGCGGGGCTTCAGACTGCTGGCGAAGGTGCCGCGGCTGCCGGGCGCGATCATCGACCGGCTCGTGGAGCACTTCGGCGGACTGCAGAAGCTCCTCGCGGCGAGCGTGGACGACCTCCAGGCGGTCGACGGCGTCGGCGAGGCCAGGGCGCGCAGTGTCCGCGAGGGCCTGTCCCGGCTGGCGGAGTCCTCGATCCTCGAACGGTACGTCTGAGCACCGGGCCGTCCTTCCGGTACGCCGCCCGCGAGGTGTGACCGCCCCGCGGGCAGCCACCCGGCCTCCCGGGCCCCGGGGCGTCCTCCGGCGGGACCGTCCGGGGGCCGCTGCCGGCCGCTCCGGCCGTTCTCGGTCGCTGCCAGTCGTTCCCGCCGGAGCGCTCCTGGTCGTTTCCTAGTGCCGTGACCGGAAAGGTTCACCGGCTCATCCGCGAACTGCCCATCACCGCCGAAGCACTGCTCTGAGCTCCCGGGTGGCCGGTGTACCCCACAACACGCGGCTACCCGGGTACCAGGG
>NZ_JBEXCW010000157.1:0-10848 GCF_040605435.1 Streptomyces sp. NPDC005574 | reverse complement strand
GGAGGCCGGTGTAGCCGGCCGACTCACGTCCCGCGGTGGTCGGGGAGCCGAAGACCAGGGGTTCGGCACGGAGGTTGGCGAGGTGGACCGACCAGGGAGAACCGTAGACCAACATTTCTTCCAGACCCTGACGCGGACGGTGTCCGGGTGGTCCGTGGCGGTGACGCGCACGGCGTAGCCCGCGCTGCCGTTGACGGTGCCGGACCCCTGGTACACGGCCCGGGAGCCGGTCACCACGAGCCAGTCGGAGCCGGTCGAGCGGAAGGCGAGACCGGCCCGGCCGAAGTCGAACCTGACGCCGCCGGTGGGGACGGTGGCCTTCTTCGGGTAGACCGCGGTGAACGAGAAGGATGCCTTGCCGGTCAGGCCGGGCCGGGCGGGGCAGGCGCCGGCCGGGGAGTCGAAGACGCCGGCGCCGAGCATGGGCCCGGCTGCCCGGTCGTAGACGACGACCTCGGGAAGGGTCCTGCTGTCCGAGGCACCCTCGTCGTCGGTGACGGTGATCACCGGGCGGTGGATGCCCGCCCGGGCGTATACGTGCTGAGCCCTGCAGCCGGTGGCGGTGACCGTGCCCGACCGCGGTGTCGTGCCGTCCTTCCAGTCGACCGCGCAGGTGTGGGTGTCACTCGTACCGGGGTCGGTGAACCCGGCGGTGACGGTGGCCCGCCCGCCGGCCGGCAGCGGTGCGCCGGGGCCGGCGGCGGAGGTGATGACCGGATCGGCGTTGGCGACCTCGACGGTCACCGTGTCGCTGCTGCGGCCGCCGGTCAGGGTGGCCTCGAAGGTGCCGTCGTCGGTGCAGGTGAGCGTGGTGACTGCTGCCCGGGGATCGGCGAAGGCGCACGGGGTACCCGCCCCGACCGTCCACTTCGCGTCACCCGCCCCGGAGACCGTGCCGTTCAGCCGGATCGCCGCACCCTCGGTGCCCCGGGCGTCCGGGCCGGCGTGCACGACGGTGACGGGGTCGATGCTCGTGAGGGTGGGGACGACCTTCTTGATCAGTCCGTCGGAGTCGAACTCCATCGTGTTGATGGTGGTTTCACGGTGGGTGCCGTCACCGCCGGGGATGGCGAAGCGGTGGTAGGCGATGTACCAGTCGTCGGTGTTCGGCACGTGCACGACCGAGTGGTGGCCGGTTCCCCTGATGCCGAGGGAGAGGTCCTTCTCCAGGATCACGCCCCGCTTGGTCCAGGGCCCGGTGGGGGAGGGGCCGGTGGCGTACGCGACGCGGTAGTTCTCGTCCCGGGTGTCGTTCTCCGACCACATGAAGTAGTAGGTGCCCTTGCGCTTGACGACGAAGGAGCCCTCGTTGTAGCCGCTGGGCGTGATGTCCGTGACCTTCGCGGTGTCGACGGACGTCATGTCGTCGTTCAGCGGAGCCACGTAGGCGTGACCGTTGCCCCAGTACAGGTACGACTGTCCGTCGTCGTCGGTGAAGACGGCCGGGTCGATCATCTGGCCGCTGAACTGGCCCTGCTTGAGCAGCGGTTTGCCCAGGGCGTCCTTGAACGGGCCCGTCGGTGAGTCGGAGACCGCGACACCGATGTTCGCGTCGGCACAGTAGTAGAAGTAGTACCTGCCGTTCTTCTCGGTGATCGTCGGCGCCCAGGCCCGGCTGTCGGCCCAGGAGACGTCCGGCCCGAGGTCGAGGATGACGCCGTGGTCCTTCCAGTGGACCAGGTCGGTGGAGGAGTACGCCTTGAACTGGGTGCCGCTCCAGCCGTCGAAGCCGTCGGTGGTCGGGTAGAGGTAGAAGGTGTCGCCGAACCGCACGATGTTCGGGTCCGCGGTGAGGCCGGGCAGGACCGGGCTCTTCATGACGAGCGCGGCCACCGTCCAGCTGCGCTTCTTCCCGTCCGAGCCGGTGACCTCATACGTCACCGGCTTGGTGAAGTCGTGGACGCTGCCGGAGGCGGGGCTGATCGCGGCGCCGTGGGCCAGGGTGAACTCCGGTGCGAGGGAGGTGAGTTCGGTGCCCTCCTGCATCGGCAGGGTGATCCTGCCGCCCGCGTTGTCGATGATCGCGTCGACCTTCAGCGCGGGGTGTGTCGCCCTGGCGATGCCCGCGGTGTTGCCGCTGAGCTCCATGACCTCGGCGGCGGACAGGGCTCGGTCGTAGACGCGGAAGTCGTCGACCTCGCCGCCGAAGTACGGGTCACCGGAGTACAGGGACCGGCCGATGTAGCCGCTGTGGTCCTTGTCCGCGTCGTACAGCTCGGACGGCCTGATGGTGGTCGTCGTGCGGGCGGCCTCGATGCCGTCGACGTAGAGGACCATCGTGCCGGTCGAGCCGTCGAGGGTGACGGTGACGTGCCGCCACTGGCCGGGCGTGAGCTGCGAGCCGGCCGTCAGTTTCGATTCCGCCGACCAACTGGCCTTGCTGATCGCCGAGTAGAGGCTGGACCCGCCGTTGGAGGGGGTGGCGAAGAGGTACTTGTCGCTGTCCGGGCCGAGCCCGAACAGCCACTGGAAGCTGTCGCCGCCCTTCCACTTGGCGTACGTCGACACGGTCACGCTGTCGGCGTTCCTCAGCACGCCGTTGGGGATCTTCACGTACGGCGAGGTGGTGGAGGTGCCGGCGCCGCCGGACATCCGGAACGATCCGCCCTCGACGCCCGTGCCGAAGTCCGGGGTGTGCACGTAGGTGCCGTGGTAGCCGTGCCCGCTGGAGTCGTGGGCGATGTTGCCGCCCGTCTCGTCGAAGTCGTAGTGCAGGAGCAGGTCGGCCGGGACGCCGGCGCCCTCCTGCGACACGGTGACCTCGGCCCGGACCGGGAGCGCGGCGCCGTCCGGGAGGCTGCCGGTCACGGTGAAGGTGCCGGGCTGCGCGTACCGCGACGCCGGGATGTCGTCCCAGGTGACGGCGACGGGCCGGTCGATCCCGTCGGCGTACTTCGCGATCACCGTGGCGGGCAGGACCGGGGCCTCACCGGTTCTCGTCCGCGCCCGCACGCTCTCGACGCTCTCCACCAGCTGGTCCGGCTGGTAGGCGCGCAGCAGCCGGTCGTACTCGGCCTGGGTGACCGGCAGGACCGTGCCGTGGCGGGGCCTGGCCGGCAGGTCGTAGTCGGCGACCGGGGTCCAGGTGCCGGAGGCGAGGTCCGTCGTCTCGAAGGGCAGGTAGCCGCGGCCGCCGAACTCGTCGAGGAACGCGTACCACTTCTCCTCGGTGTTGGACTTGAACACCAGCGGGCCCTCGGCGGCCGTCATCGCGCCCTTGCCGATGCCCTCCGCGACCGGGTCCCAGGACGGGTTCAGGATCGAGTCGCTCTTCTCCTGGAAGATGAACTTGCTGTTGGGGGTGGAGGAGCTGTTGTTCCGCTCGTCCTTGGAGAGGCGGTAGTACGTCCCGTCGTGCTGGATCATCGTGGAGTCGATGACCGAGTAGCCGCGGTCGATCCAGACCTTGGGCGCGCTGAAGGTGTAGAAGTCGCGGGTGGTCGCGTACATCATGCGGTTGTAGGTGTCGCCGGAGTGCGCGTCGTCGCCGTACAGCTTCGACGCCCAGAAGACCACGTACTCGCCGCGCTTCGCGTCGTAGAACGCCTCGGGTGCCCAGGTGTTGCCCGCGCTGTCGGGTGAGATCCTCACCAGCCGCTGGTCCGTCCAGTGGACCAGGTCGGTGGACTCCCAGATCATGATCGACCTGCTGCCGGTGCGCTGGGCGGCGTCCCAGTCACCGTTGCCGTAGATCCTGAGGTCGGTGGCGATCTGGTAGAACTTGTCGCCCTCGGGGGAGCGGATGATGAACGGGTCGCGCAGGCCCTTCTCGCCGAGAGTGGAGGTGAGGACCGGCTTGCCGTCGTTCAACTCCCGCCACTTCAGCGGGTCGTTGCCCTTGCTGAGCGCGGAGTACAGCTGCTCGCCGTCCGAGGTGCCCTCGCCGGTGAAGTAGCTGAACATGTAGCCCTTGAGGGCTTGTCGCGCGGGGAGTTCGGGCACCTTGGCGGTGAACGTCCGGGTCGTGCCGGCGGCGCCCTTGGTGACGGTGGCGGTCAGGTCCACGGTGGCGGCGCCCGCGCCGTGCGCGGGGCGGTGGACCACGCCGTCGGCCGAGACGACGTCCGGCGCGGCGGAGGACCAGGTGACGTCGGTGCCGTAGGAGCCGGTCGGCGGCAGGGTCAGGTTGCCGCGGGCGTCGTCGAGGTCGTGGACGGTGAGGCTCGCGGCGGCCTGGCGCGCGGCCGTCTCGTCGTCGAAGGCGGCCAGGACCGTGACGTCGAAGGTCCTGGTGTCGCTCAGCGTGCCCTTGGTCAGGGTCGCCGTGAGCGTGGCGTGCCCGTCGGGCGACCCGGCGGCGGGCCGGATGACGTTGCCGGTGGCGGAGACGACGGCCGGGTTGTCGCTCGCCCAGCTGATCGCGGAGCCGCCGGCCGTGCCGGTGCGCGGCAGGTCGAGGTCCGCGGTGACGGCACCGGTGTCGCCGAGGCTGAGGGCGGCCTTGTCGTCGGCCAGGCCCTGGGTGGCGACGGGCAGGGCGAGCTGCTCGACCTCGTCGCCGGCCAGTGCGCGGTCGTAGACGCGGAAGTCGCGGATGGTGCCCTTGAACAGCTTGTCGCCCGAGTAGACCGACTTTCCTATGTAGTTGGCGGTGGTGGTGCCGGAGCCGATGGCGCCGGGGGCGGTGGTGACCGACGTGTTGCGGCCGACCACCGCGCCGTCCTCGTACAGCACTCCGGTGGTGCCGGTCTGGGTGTAGGTGAGGTGCTTCCACACCGACCGGGTCAGGTTGTGCGAGTCGGCGGGTCTGGTGGTCTGCTCCGTCGACCAGTTGCCGGTCGCGACGGAGGTCCGGTAGGAGTTGCCGGTGGTGAACAGGTAGCCGTCGCCGTTGCTGCCGCTGGAGTTGCCGAAGCCGTAGAGGAAGTACGGCGTGGTCTGGGCGGAGTCGATCAGCACGTCCATCGAGACGGTGATCGCGTCCATGCCCTTCATGACGTCGTCCGGCACCTTGACGTAGGTGTCCGAGCCGTTGAACGTGAGCCCCTGCCCGGTGGCGGACCAGCCGGGGGTGCCGTTCACCGTGCCGTCGCGGCCGTTCCCGGAGGCGTCGGTGACCGTGCTGCCGGAGGCCGCGTCGAGCTTGTACCAGAGGGCCAGACCGTCGGTGACGGCCGCACTCCGCGGGTCGTCCGCCGCCTGTGCGTGGAGGGCGGGCGCGGCGAGGCCCAGGAGCAGTGACGCGGCGGTGAGACCGGCGAGGCGGCCCACCCGGCGTCCGGCGCGGCTGCGCAGACGTGCGGTGTACGTCATGTCGGGGTTCCCTGCTGGAGCATGGCTGATGGGGGGAGGAGGGAAGGCATGGGGGAGCGGGCCGCGACGCGGGTCCCGGTCGCGGATGTCCCGCCGTTTCGGCTGTGTGACCTCGTGTTGCGAGAGTGTCAATCGGGGTGAGGCGCAGCGTCAAGAGTTTTCGAACGATGTCCGACAGGTCGAACGATGGGATGGCCGGGCCCCTCAACCACTGTGACCGGCCGTCGACTTGACGAACATCGCGCCCGATGTGGCGTCAGAGGTCCCGGACTTGGCCCTCGGTGTCGTCCGCGCCGCCGTCGCCTTCCGACGTCCGGTCCGTCGCCAGGGACAGGAGGGTCTTGCGGACCTCCTCCGCGCGCGGGGAGTTCAGGGCGGCGTAGAGGGACAGGGCCGCGCGCAGGTGACGGCCGGCTTCGGCCGGCTCGCGTGTCGTGCGCCGGACCCGGGCCGTCCCGATGTGGGCGCGGGCCTGTTCCTCCTGCTCGGCGATCTCCCGCGCCGCGGACAGGGCGGCCGCGTGCGCGTCGAGGGCCTCGGCCTGCCGGCCGGCGCCGTGCAGGGCCTCGCCGAGGCCGTTGAGGGCGCCGGCCTCGCCGTAGCGCTCACCGGTACGGCGGAACAGGTCCAGGGCCTGCCGCTGGTGCTCGGCGGCTTCGTCGTACCTGCCGAGGCCGCACAGCGCGTCGCCCAGGTTGGTCAGCGCGTGCCCCTCGCCCCCGGTGTGCCCGAGCCGCCGGAAGAGGGCGAGCGCCCGCTCGAAGTGGCCGGCCGCGGCCGTGTGGTCGCCCAGCCGCGCCACCACGATCCCCAGGTTGCCGAGGACGCTCGCCTCGCCGAAGGCGTGCCCGGTCCGCCGGTACAGGACCTGCGCCCGCCGGTACCGCTCGATCGACGCCTGATAGTCCTGGAGCAACTCGTGGACGATGCCCAGGTTGTTGAGCACGTCCGCCTCACCGTGCGCGTCGCCCTCGGCGCGGAACAGCTCCACCGCCCTCTCGTGGTGCTCGGCGGCCTCCCGGTAGTGACCGCGCAGCTCGTGCAGCACCCCCACGTTGGTCAGATGGCGGGCCTCTCCCGTCCGGTGGCCGATACGGCGGCACAGGACCAGGGCCTCCTCGTGCCGCCGGTGCGCGCTGTCGTAGTCCCCGAGCCGCCGGTGGACCGCGCCGAGGCAGGCCAGCACATCGGCCTCACCACGCGCGTCCCCCGTCGAACGGGCCGCGCGCAGGGCGTGGGTGTGGACGGTCAGGGCGTCGGCGTAGTGACCCGAACGCTCGTAGTGGCGCTGCAGGGTGGTCGCGAGGCGCACGGTGTGCCGGGACGGCCCGGGCTCCTCGGTCCGCGAGCACAGTGCCACCAGTGTGGGCTGCGCGGCACGCAGCCACGCACGGCACTCCTCGGCCGTGCGCAGCGGCGGAAGGCCCGCGAGGGGCAGGTCCACTGCGGGACGCAGATGCCGTTCGGCCGGGTACAGCACGTCCATGGCCGCGGCGGACGCCGCCAGACAGTGGTCCAGCAGCCGGGCCAGGGCGCTCTCCCGGTCCTGTGCCGGGTCGTGGCGGTCGGCCAGTTCCGCCGCGTACGCGCGCAGCAGGTCGTGCATGGCGTGCCGACCGGGTCCGGTGCGGTGCAGCAGGTGCGCCCTGGCCAGCACGTCGAGCGCGCGCCGGGCGCCGTCGGCGGAGGTGCCGGCCATGGCCGCGGCGGAGTGCGTGTCGACCTCGGGCCCCGGATGCAGACCCAGCAGCCGGAACATGCGGGCCGGCAGCTCGGGCAGACGCTCGTAGGACCAGGAGAAGACGGCGCGGACCGCCGCCCGGGGATCCCCGTCGCCGGAGTCGAGCAGGTCCAGGCGCCGCCGGTGGTCGCGGAGTTCGGACACCAGGCCGGTCAGCGGTTCGGCCGGGCGTGACTGCACCAGTTCGGCGGCCACCCGCAGGGCCAGCGGCAGCCGCCCGCACTGCTCGGCCAGCACCGCGGCAGCCGTCCGCTCGGCCTCGACCCGCGGCCCGATCAGGGTGTGCAGCAGGCCCAGCGCGTCGCCGGGGGACAGGACGTCGAGGACGATCCGGTGCGCACCGTGCACCGACACCAGGGACGTCAGCGTCTCCCTGCTGGTGATCAGTACCTTGCACGTCGGGCTGCCCGGCAGCAGGGGTCTGACCTGGGCGGCGGAGGCGGCGTTGTCCAGGACGACGAGCAGGCGCCGTCCGTCGACGGCCGTGCGGTAGCGCGCCGCCCGGTCGTCCAGGCGCAGCGGGATGTCCTGGCCGGGCGTGCCGAGAGCGGTGAGGAACCCGGCGAGCGCCTGGGCGGCGGAGACCGGTTCCTCCGGGTCGTAGCCCCGCAGGTCCACGTAGAGCTGCCCGTCGGGGAAGGCGTCGCGCACCCGGTGCGCCCAGTGGACGGCGAGCGCGGTCTTGCCGACTCCCGCGGTACCGGACACGGCGGACACGATCACCGCCGCCGAACGGTCGCCGCCCTCCCCGGCGGCGAGATGCCGGGTCAGTTCGGCCAGTTGCTCGGATCTGCCGGTGAAGGGACGTACGTCCATGGGCAGTTGCGCGGGAGCGGGTGCACCGGAGACCCCGACCCCGCCCCTGCCCGCGGACGTGACCGGCGCCCCTTCGGGAGCCGGGGCGTGACCCGCCCCCGGCTGCCGCGCCCGGGCAGAGTCGCCCAGTAACTCCTCGTTGACGGCCTGGAGTTCGCGGCCCGGTGCGACGCCCAGCTCGTCGGCGAGCCGACGGCGTATCTCGGTGCACACCGTCACCGCCTCGGCCGGTCGGCCGGCGGCGGCCAGGCCGCGTACGAGCATCACGGCGAGCGGCTCCGACAGGGGATGCTCCGCCATGAGGGGGTACAGCAGGCCGGGCACCTCCCGCGCTCCGCCCCCGCTCAGCACCGCCTGCGCCCAGGCGATCGCCGCCTCCACGCGCTCGTGGCTCCAGGCGGTCCGCGTCCGCTCGGCCCACCCTCCCGGCAGCCCCGCGAGCGGCACACCGCGCCACAGCCGCAGCGCCTCTTCCAGAAGTGCGGCGCGCTGCCCGTCGGAGTGCCGGGGCGCGCGGCCCTCGGCGACCAGGGAACGGAAACGCAGCAGGTCCACGGCGTTCTCGTCGGCCTCCAGGACGTATCCGCCGGAGATCCTGCCGATGCGGATCGGCGCCTGCTCGCCCAGGGACACGGACGCCGCCTCGTCGAGGAGCTGCCGCAGCCGGCTGATGTGCGAGTAGAGCACCGACCGGGCCCCGCCCGGCGGGTCGGCGTCCCAGACCCGGTCGATGAGGGTCTCCACGGCGACGGGCCGCCCGGCGTCGGCGGCCAGGGCGGCGAGGACCGTACGCCGGCGGGGCTGTCCCAGGTCGAACCCGCGCTCCGCGACCCGCAGTTCGAGGGAGCCGAGTAAGTGAAGGCGCATTCGCGTCACACGGCTCCGGCCGCGGCACGGTGGCGTGTCGGCGGTGTCCCTCGTCCGCCGCGCTGAAGCCGGGATTCCACACGCCCTCCGAACCGTCCGCTCCATGGCCGGCGACGCGGTGGCCGGCGCAAGGTTTTCGCAAGGTCCACCGTAGATCCTCCTCTCACCGGCCGTCAGTCGTACTGCCGCACGAACATCCGCGGCGGGAGTCGCTGACGGCGGGTTCCGCCCGCGCACCCTCCGGGCGGCCCGCGGACCGGTCGCCGTGGCCCCTGCTGCACGGGGTTCAGCAGGAAGCCACGGCGTACCCGCGCACCGTGCAGCTCGGTGCCGGTCGCCGTGTCGCTTCCCCGTCCGGGCCACCTGCCCGCGTCAGGCGAGGGCGTCCCGGACGGTGGGGTAGCAGGGGATGACCGTGTCGAGGCCCACGAGCTCCAGGGTGCGAAGGACGGTGCCCTGGGTGCCGGCGAGCCGCAGCCAGCCCTTGTCCGGGACGGCCCGCTGAGCGGTGATGAGGGTGTTGATGCCGCTGGAGTCGATGAAGGTGACCTGACCGAGGTCGATCACGATGCGGGGGCCGGCCGTCCCGTCGGCGGGCGGGAGGGCGTTCTGCAGGGGGGACGCCGTCTGGTAGTCGATCTCGCCGTGGACGGTGAGGACGGTGACGCCGTCCACGGTGTCCCGCACGACCGACAGCCTGCCGTGCCCCGCGGTGTCCCGGTTGTCTGCCACAGTCTCCCTCTGCAACCTTCGGTCCATGCTCTAGCCAACGCTTCTCCGGTCATCTGTGCCCAGCGATCTTATGGCCGACGCCGGTGACGGGCCTATGCACAGGTTCGTTCCGGGGCGCGTAGGTGTGAAGAAGGGGGGTATCCGACCCGGCGTGCAGCGCATCGAAACAGTGGCATGGACGGAACCCGATGGGCCGATGGAGGGTTCCTTCGTGCCGTACCCCGACCCTGTCGAGTTCACGGCCGCCCTGGAGGGCCACGGTGGCTCGATAGCCGAGGCCCGCCATCTCGCGGCCGGATTCCTCATCCGTCTCCAGACGGAGCTGGGGCTGCCGGTCACCGAGCGCGCCATGGACCTGACGCAGCTGGTGGTCAGCGAGCTGGTCACCAACGCCTACAAGTACGCGCAGGGGCCGGCCCTGCTGTGCCTGCGGCTGTCCGGTTCCGTGGTGGAGATCCAGGTGTGGGACAGCGATCCGGTCCTGCCGGTGGCGCGGGCCGCGGACCCCGGGCGGGTGGGCCAGCACGGCCTGGAGATCGTGATGGCGGTGGTGCAGCGGTTCGACGTGCGGCGCGAGCCGGTCGGCAAGCGCATCACGGCGTACATCCCGCTGCTGGACGACCCCATGCCCCCGTCCTTCGAGTCGTAGATCCGCCGGACGGCCGAACGAGGTGCGCCAGCGGGCCGCAGCCCGCCCCGGCGGTCGCCCGCACCATTCCCCCGCGGGCGGTCCGGCGGAGTCCCCCGCGCCCTCGAAAAGGGGCATGCGGAGTAAAGGTGACGTACCCGCCCGCCGCGTCCGTCGGCCGCACCGTCCGCCGTGAAAGCGGAGGTCAGTGCCGCCCCGGACCGGTCGGTGTCCGAAATGTTTTGGTAGGGGTGGGTGAGGTGTACGGAAACCGCGGCGGATCGTGGGACTCGGTGCAGATCATGGACGTTGCTCTCTGGTGAGAGGCTGTTCCGCCGTGTAGCGTCGTTCTCAGATGTCGTGGTTCGCAGTACCTGCCCGCGCTTTGGCGCGGGCGCTTTGCTGTGCAGTGCTGGACCAGGGCGATCACCTCCAGGGCCGCGCGGTGCGGTTCCTGACATCGACTGAGAGGCACGAGCATGGCCAGCGGAACTGTCAAGTGGTTCAACGCCGAAAAGGGCTTCGGTTTCATCTCCCAGGACGGCGGCGGCCCGGACGTCTTCGCCCACTACTCCAACATCAACGCCTCGGGCTTCCGTGAGCTCCAGGAGGGACAGGCGGTCACGTTCGACGTCACCCAGGGCCAGAAGGGCCCGCAGGCGGAGAACATCACCCCTGCGTGACCTCACGCGTGACCGGGCCCCGGGGTGCAGCGCACCCCGGGGCCCGGTGCGTGCCGCCGGGCCCCCCCGCGGGGGGCCCGAGAGGAAGAGCGGGGGGGGGGGGAAGAGGGGGTGGGGGGGGGGGTTGG
>NZ_JBEXCW010000156.1:0-10993 GCF_040605435.1 Streptomyces sp. NPDC005574 | reverse complement strand
CGGACGGAGGAACTCCCACTCCTCATCGGACAGTTCATGGCGACGTATCACCCGACCATGATCCACCACTCAAGATCAATTGAAGACACGACCTACGGGGGCTGGGGGCGGTGGTCACCGGTCTGCCTCCCTGACCTGCTGGCAGCGGGCGCAGTAGCGGGCTTGCGGCACGATCATCAGTCGCTCGCGGGCGATAGGGCTGCGGCACAGGTGGCAGGAGCCGTAGCGGCCGTGGTCCATGCGTTCGATGGCGGCTTCGACGTCGGCCAGAACCATGCGGGCGGAGGCGGCGAGTTTGACGCGGACCTCGATCTGGGAGGCGGCCTGCCGGGCGCGGAATGCGTCGGCGCGGGTCGTGCCGGCGGTGGAGAGTTGGTGCAGCTGTTCCTGGCGGAACAGGCGCTGTTCGTGCAGGTTCTCGCGCAGTGCGGCGAAGTCCTCGGTCGACAGGTTGGTGGTGCGGTCGTCGATGATCTGGTCGTTCACCAAGTCACCCCCTGGACAGGGCGGGAGAGGGAGGTTGGAAGGGTGGTTGTCAGGCGGAATTGCGCTGGCAGGGGACGCAGAACGCGGTGTACGGCAGGATCTCCAGGCGTTCGACCGGGATCGGCCTGTGGCAGTTGCGGCAGATGCCGTAGCTGCCGTCCCGGACGCGGGCGAACGCGGCCTCGACCTGGGCGAGGACTTGCTGGATGGTGTCTTTCTGTGTGGACATCACCTGTTCTTCCGTGTCAGTCCGGGCCTCGTCGATGGCTCGCAGTTGGGTGAGGCGGGAGGCCCGTTCGTGTTCGAGGCGCTGGAGGGCTTCGTGCGCCGTCAGCCGTTCAGGGCGGGTTTCGGTCTGGGGTGTATCGAGTGACATGGCGATTTTTTCTTTCCACGTGGGGTGGGGTGCGCTGGGCGAGTGCCGTTGGGGCCAGGACCGGGGGGAGAGTCACGGGGGCTGGTCCATGCCTTTACCGTGGCCGCGATGCCGCACAAAGCCCATCGGGCGCGATACCCATCTGTGGCATGGCGGAAGGCCCATCTCGGGGTGGGGAGGTCAAGAGCGGGAAATGGGCATTGGAGCCCATCGACGGCGGAGCCGGCAGCGGGCAGCCTGGACAACAGGCTGGTCAGGACCAGTGGACGCAGCTCATGCTCGGAGTGTGCGGTGACCGACAGTAAAGACAAAGCCGTGCCACACGGAGAAAGGCGTCATCCCAGTGTCCCTGTTCTGGCGGATCTTCGCGCTCAACGCGGTCGTGCTGGGAAGCGCCACCGCGCTGCTGCTGTGGGCTCCGGTGACCGTCTCCGTGCCGGTGGTATTGACCGAGGCGGTCATCCTCGTGGGCGGCCTGGTGGTGATGCTGGTTGCCAACGCCGCTCTGTTGCGGATCGGTCTGGCACCGCTCGACCGCCTCACGCGGCTGATGACCACCGTCGATCTGCTGCGCCCCGGGCAACGGCTGCCGGAACGCGGCCGGGGTGAGACCGCCGAACTGATCCGTACCTTCAACGCCATGCTCGAGCGCCTTGAACACGAACGGGCCTCCAGCAGCGCCCGCGCCTTGTTCGCGCAGGAAGCGGAGCGGCGCCGCATCGCCCAGGAACTGCACGACGAGGTGGGCCAGAGCATGACCGCGATCCTGCTGTCGCTCGAGCGGGCCGCCGACGACGCGGACGAGCCCCTGCGCGGTGAGCTGCGGCAGGTACAGGAGATCACCCGGGGAAGCCTGGATGAGGTACGGCGCCTGGTGCGCCGGCTGCGGCCGGGCGTACTGGAGGACCTCGGTCTGGTCAGCGCCCTGACCTCGCTGACCAGCGAGTTCGCCACCCACGTGGGGCTGCGCGTGGTGCGCCGCTTCGAGACCGGCCTGCCCGCGCTGGATCAGGAGACGGAACTGGTGCTGTACCGCGTTGCCCAGGAAGCCCTGACCAACGCGGCCCGTCATGCCGAGGCCGGCCAGGTCGAGGTGAGCCTGCATCACACCGGCGAGGTGGTGGTGCTGGCCGTGGTCGATGACGGCCGCGGCACCGGGGTCGCGCGCGAAGGAGCGGGCATTCGAGGAATGCGCGAGCGGGCCCTGCTGATCGGGGCCACGCTGGATGTCACCGCCCAGCAGCCGTCCGGTACGACGGTCCGGCTCACCGTCCCCCTCAGGAAGCAGCCATGACCACGCCGCACACATCCGTGATCCGTATCCTCCTCGCCGACGACCACACGCTGGTACGTCGCGGGGTGCGGCTCATTCTCGATCGGGAGCCGGACCTGGAAGTCATTGCCGAGGCCGGGGACGGAGCGGAAGCCATTGAGCTGGCCCGCACCCATGAGGTCGACCTGGTGGTGATGGACATCGCCATGCCCCGGATGACCGGGCTGCAGGCCACCCGGGAGCTTCTTGCGCTGAAGCCCGGCGTGCGGGTGCTGATGCTGACGATGCACGACAACGAGCAGTACTTTTTCCAGGCGCTGAAGGCCGGCGCCAGCGGATATGTGCTGAAGTCCGTGGCCGACCGCGATCTCGTGGCGGCATGCCGTGCCGCCATGCGGGATGAGCCGTTCCTGTATCCGGGTGCGGTCACGGCGCTCATCCGCAACTATCTCGACCGGGTCCGCAACGGGGAGGAACCGCCCGAGCAGGTGCTGACCGCGCGCGAGGAGGAAGTCCTCAAGCTCGTGGCCGAGGGGCACTCGTCCAAGGAGATCGCCGAGCTGCTCTTCATCAGCATCAAGACCGTCCACCGCCATCGGGAGAACCTGCTGCACAAACTCGGCCTGCGGGATCGGCTGGAACTCACCCGCTACGCGATCCGCGCCGGCCTCATCGAACCCTGAACCTGCTGACGCCTCAGGGTTCCGGCTGCGTACTCCCCGACAGGGGCCTTGAGGCTCCGGACTGCTTTCAGCGGGCCGCCACCAATAGGAAGGGAGAGGGGATGGCCCGCTTCGCGCTCACCGTTCCGCGCACGCGTGGATCTGGCTCGGCCGCGGCGTGGGCCGTCCTGCTCGCCGTTCTTGCCACCCTGCTCGGCTCATCGGCCCTGGGTGAGCACCCCCGCGTACCGAATGGCACGGTAGCCGCTGCCGAGGCCGCGTCGGCGCACAGCGAGTCGTACGCAGACAGGGCGGACCCTGCGGTCTCGACGGTTTCCGTTCGAAGCCATCGGGACGGCGCCGGCGAGCGTCATGCTCCGCCGGTCTCCACCCCGGGTGCGTCGCCTGGCACGGCGGCCGACCCATTCCGGCTCGCACAGCCCCCGCCCTCGGCGATAGGCCCGCCTCAATCGGACCAGCCGGCACACCGCCACGGGGTGAGGGCACCACCCGCGCTCTCCGGCATCTGAACCTTCATCTCTTCTCCCTTCCTGGCCGCGGCCACTGTCCTGGCCGCGGTGTGCCTGCCGGAGGCCCGCTGTGAACCGATCCCCGCACATCAGAGGGCTGATCGCCCTCGCCGCCGTCGCCCTGTCCCTGTACGTCGCGCTCACCGTGCCCGTCCACCTCGGACTCGATCTGCGGGGCGGCACCCAGATCGTGCTGGAAACCCGCCCCACCGCCGCTGACGACGCCGGCGAAGAGGCGACGGACCGCACCGTGGAGGTGCTGCGCGGCCGTATCGACGCGCTCGGTGTCGCCGAACCCAGCATCGCGCGTTCCGGCAGCTTCCGGATCGTCGTCGAACTGCCCGGCCTGCAGGATCCCCGCGAGGCGGCCGACGTGCTCGGCCGCACCGCCCAGCTCACCTTCCACCAGGTACTCGGCACGGCCGCCAGCGCCGACGACCTGCCCGAACCGCTGCCCAAACGGCCCCGCGAGCATGTGCTGGCCGACGAGTCCGGCCAACACCTGCGTCTTCAGGCAGCGTCACTGACCGGCAAGGACGTCGAGAAGGCAGTCGCCCGCTTCGATCAGCAGGGCGGCGGCGGATGGCACGTCACCGTCGGCTTCAGGGGATCAGGTGAGGAGGGGTGGGCCCGCCTTACCGGCGAGGCCGCCTGCCATGCGGCCGGAGACCCGGCCCGCCGGGTCGCCATCGTCCTGGACGACAAGATCATCTCTTCGCCGCAGGTCGACCCGTCCGTCGCCTGCCGCTCCGGCATCAGCGGCGGCTCCACCCAGATCACCGGCACCTTCGACGACACCGAAGCCAAGGAGCTGGCCCTACTTATCAACGGGGGCGCCCTGCCGGTGCCGGTCGAGACCGTCGAGCAGCGCACCGTCGGTCCCACCCTGGGCGCGCAAGCCATCACGGCTAGCGCCTGGGCCGCCGCCATCGGCACCGCGCTGACCTCGCTGTTCATCATCGCCGTCTACCGGATCATGGGCGTCCTGGCGACCGTGGCCCTGGCCTGCTACGGCCTCATCTCCTACGCGGCCCTCGCAGCCCTCGGCGCCACCCTCACCCTGCCCGGCCTCGCCGGCTTCGTGCTGGCCATCGGCATGGCGGTCGATGCCAACGTGCTCGTCTTCGAACGCGCCCGCGAGGAGTACGCCTCCCGCCACCGCCCCACCCCACGGTCGTCCCTGACCGCGGGATTCCGCAGGGCCTTCAGCGCGATCGCCGACTCCAACATCACCACCCTCATCGCCGCCGGGCTGCTGTTCTTCCTGGCCTCCGGGCCCGTGCGCGGGTTCGGCGTCACGCTCGGCATCGGCGTCCTCGCCTCCATGGTCAGCGCCCTGGTCATCACTCGCGCCCTCGCCGACTACGCCATCGCCCGCCCCCGCCTGCGCCGCCGCCCCCACCTCACCGGCATCGCCCACACTGGCACAGTCCGCGACCGCCTTAGCCGAAGCAAGCCGAACCTCCTGCGCCATCCGCGCCGATGGCTGGCCGCCTCCGCCGCCGCCCTCGTCCTGGCTGCTTCGGGCATCGTGGTGCGCGGCCTCGACTTCGGCGTCGAGTTCACCGGCGGCCGTCTCATCGAATACACCACGAACACCCCCGTCGACGCCGACCGGGCCCGCAGCGCGCTCGCCGACGCCGGGTTCCCCCGGGCCGTCGTACAGAGCTCCGGCGAGAACCAGCTCACCGTCCGCACCCACCACCTGAGCAACACCCAGGCGGCAGCCATCACCGACACCATCACCAACCTGGCACAGGAAGCAGACAAGATCCGCGACGAAGCCATCGGGCCCAGCCTCGGCAAGGAACTGCGCCACGGCGCCCTCATCGCCCTCGTCGTAGCCCTCGTCGCCCAGCTGATCTACCTCGCTGCCCGCTTCCGGTGGCTGCTGGGAACCTCCGCGGTCGCCGCCCTCGCCCACGACGTCGTGATCCTCATCGGCATCTTCGCCTGGCTCGGCATGCCCGTCGACGGCGTCTTCCTGGCCGCGCTGCTGACCGTCATCGGCTACTCCGTCAACGACTCCGTCGTCGTCTTCGACCGGATCAGGGAACTCGGCCGCCACGACCGCAAGATGCCCTTCGCCCACATCGCCAACCAGGCACTCCTGCAGACCCTGCCCCGCACCGTCAACACCGGCATGGGTGCCGCCCTCATCCTCACCGCCTTGGCCGTCCTCGGCGGCGACACCCTGACCGACTTCGCTCTCGCCCTCCTCATCGGCCTCGTGGTGGGCACCTACTCCTCGATGTTCACCGCCACACCGCTGGCCATCGAACTGCACAAGCACGGCGGGGCTGGTCGCATCCCCGCAGCCATGGGCAGCGCGCGTCGCTGACGCCGGGAAGGTTCGGTTCTGTCGCCCGTGATGATCAGGCGACAGACTCCAACCGGACACAGCACCGGCCCGGGCTGGGCGACAGACAGGCCGCATACCTGCCCTCGTCCAGCCCGTGCAGGACGCCGCGCATCAGGTGCAGGTTCATGCCGCACACCGTCTGCGTGTGCTCACGCGCCAGCGCGTGAAAGGGGCAGTTGCCCAGGGACCATGCGCTGGAAGGGCGCCATGAACGCCTTCGACCTCGCCTTCGACGGCCGCCTCACCGCAGGCCAACTCTAGCCACACCAAGCCCAGTTACACCGCTCGCTTTACAGACTCCCGAGCGGCCCTCAACTGGCAGCGCGAACGCGATGCCTTCCACGCCCTGGCACGGCGGCGGGGATGCACGGTCGAAGAAGCGGTGCGCCGAGGAAGCCTCACCGACAGCGCTCTCTGACCGTCGGCATCTCTGCCCACCAGTCTTCGACGCGGCTGTTCTCCGACGAGATCCTTGAGCAGGGCATCGAGAACGCCCGCACCTTCATCCGCTGAGGTGCGCCGAGGACGACGGCAACCCCGGCCAGCTGCAGCCCGTCTTGGAGCGCTCGGCATCACGGACGGCATCGAGTGCGTCGGCGAGGACGAGTTGCGCCGGGCCCTCGTACCGTGCGGCCACGGCATGCCGTCCCGGCTGACTGGCCCGACGCCGTCAAACGCTCAAGCCTCTCACCGGAGAAACGCCAGCCACTGCGTGCGCACTTCTACAACTCCGCAACACCGGCCCCGCCAAGCGCAAACGGCATGCCGCTTGCGCCAAGTCCCGGCCGGTTCGGCCTCGGCCCTGATCCGAGGCCTACGTGTGCCCGCCCCCTGCCGGCAGTGACAGTGGCAGGGTGGCGGCAGGGTGATCCTCGATCCAGGACAGGCCGCCGATGTCCAGGCGGTGTCGGGTGCGGGTGACGGCGACGTAGGCGAGACGGGCCTCGCCGTCGTCGATCGGGCCGGGTACGGCGCGGCCGGTGTCGTCGAGCTGGTCGCTGTCCTTGGGCGGGGTGAAGTCGTCGGCGATTTTCACTCGCGCCCATTCGCGGCCCTTGGCCTTGTGGGCGGTCGAGACGGTGACTTCGGCCTGTTGCTCAGGGACGAGTTGGGCAACGGCGGACAGGATGGCGTCGGTGCCGTGGGTGTCGACGAGATCGACCAGCGGCTGCAGATCACGTCCGGCCGGGTCGTGTACGGCGTAGTCCTGCAGCTCTCCCCAGGAGGGGAACAGGACCAGCTCGGGGTGGGCGGTGCGGCGGCCTTCCTTGAGGTCGTGGGCGGCCAGGGCCAGCGCGCGCAGACTGTCCCCTCCCCCGACCAGGGCAACAGTTCCATGACCTGGGCGATGGCGCCGACGTTGGTGCGGCACAGCACGGCATCGGGCCGGGCGAGGGGGCCGAGTTCGGTGGGCACGGCGGTGGTGCCGGTGAGACGGATGGGAGCGTCGGCGATGGCCAGCCAGCGGTTCGCTTCCTCGGCGAGGCGGGGGCCGAAGCGGAAGGACTGGGACAGGGCGAGCTGGGTGCCGTCGAAGCCGGTCATGACGTCCTTGGCACCGCGCCAGCCGTAGATGGCCTGGGCGGAGTCGCCGACCATCACCAGTTGGGCGTGGCCGCGCTGGTCGAGGAAGATCTGCTCGACGACGGGGTTGGTGTCCTGGGCCTCGTCCAGGAGCAGGAAGTCGGTGTCGATTTTCGGGTTCGTGAGGGCCCAGATTTTCAGGTAGTGGTCGTGGTCGAAGCGGACCGCGCCCTCGTCCGGGTGCTGGAGGTCGGCCCAGGCCTTGTGGGCGAAGGGCACGATGTGGGCGGCGAGTTGGGCGTGCAGGGCGCGGTCTTCCAGGCCCCGCAGGTGCGGGACGTGGTGGCCTGTGATGGCGGGGTCGGCGGTGTGGCAGAAGCGGGCCACGGTGCGCAAGGTGGCGTTGGAGAGGGTCTTTGGGGAGAGGCCACGTTCGCCGATGCGGACGGCCTTGGTGATGCCGAGAGCCTGCCCGCTCTGCCAGGCCGGGCGGCGGGGGGCGTTCAGGCGGCGGGTGTAGCGGTGGCCGACGGCGGCGTAGGCCAGGGCGTGGGCGGTCTTGCACAGGACGCTTCGGGGGAAGCGGGCGCGTGCGTCCTGGGCGATGGCCCGGTTGTAGGCGAGGTAGCGGCCGCGGCGGGTGGTGGTGTGGGCGAGGAGGGTCAAGAAAGAACGCACCGCGCAGACTGCGGTCCGCCCGTCCACCGACCGCCTCCTCCGGCGTCAAGAGCGTCAAGGTCCTGGCCTGGCCGGCCACCTCCTCGCTCGCCAAGCAGAAGCTGACCGCCAAGGACATGGCCGCCGCCGAGAGCACCGTCTGCACGGCGGCCGGCAAGCACACCGTCCACTGCACCTACACCACCACCGTCACCCCCACCGACGCGGCATCGTCCCCCCACGGCGCCTGGCACATCGCCGTCCTGGCCGAAGCGAACAACGGCACCACCACCCCCGACAACAACGCAGCCGGCTTCACCGTCCGCTGACGGTAGCTCTGGCCGGGATGTGGCAGGGGCTCCAAGCCTGCCCGCCGCATCACGGCGGCCGCAGACCGTGACGGACATCGAGCCCGCGGTCAGCCAGTGTGACCGGGATGGCCCTGGGTCAGCAGCGAGTTCCAGGCCAGGGCAAAGACGGGGAAGCCGAGTTCGGCGAGGCGGAGACGAGCCGTCTTGACGGCCACGTCCCCAGCGCCGGTGGCCTCTTCCACCAGGTCGACCACGTAGAAGAGATGGGCGCCGACGAGGGCGTACCAGCTGCGGTTGGGGTGCGGCTCAGCGGAATCGGCGGGCGTCAGGCGGGCAACTGCAGCCCGGACCATGTCGGCTGTGAGCCGGTAGGTGACGGCGCGGGCGGTGAAGTCCGTCTCGGTAGAGACGGGCATGTGATCGCTCCAAAAGCTGCGGCGAGATGACATCGAAGACCCGGGCGGCCGCGCCGCCACGCGTGAGGAAGCGCAGAAAGGAGGCACCCCGCGGGCAAGCTGGCCCACCTCCGTGGCCAGACTCGTGGGTCTCGCATACGCGCAAAGGTGAAACCGTTGATCAAGTCGGCGGCTCAGCTCAACCGCCAGCCGCGATGGTCGCCCGCTTCCAGACCAAAACGGCTGGCCGGCGGCGCTGTGGGCCCCGGGGCGGGCCCAGCGCGCCGCCGGGGTGTGCTGGTGGCGCTGTGTTCAGCGGTCACCGGTCACGGGCGTGCAGGAGGTTGTTCAGCCGCGCCTGCTGCCGCGGTGGTGGCGTCCACTCCAGGAGTCCTCGTCGACGATGCGGCCGCGATCGTTGCGCAGGGTGGCGGTGTCGTGGTCGTTGTTCCACACGTAGGCGCGGCGGTCCTGGTAGAGGTCGGTGCGGGTGTCGCGGCCCTGGCCGGTGTGGATGCGGACGGTGGCGCGGCCGGCCAGGCGGTAGTGGTCGAAGGTGTAGGTGTGGCCGTCCTCGTCCTCGAGGGTCCAGCCGTCGAGGTTGACCGTCTGGCGGGTGGTGTTGGTGAGTTCCACCCATTCCTTGTTCAGCGAGCGGTTGGAGCGGTCGTCAGGTCCCGGCGAGTCGTACTGCACCGAGCTGATCTCCACCCGCTGGTGGGGGCGGGCGTGGTCGGCCGCCGACGCCGGCAGCGCCACCGCCCCGACCAGAGCCGCGGCCACGGCAGCGGCGGCGGACAGACGACGAACACTCACAGTGGAAGAAGACACAAAGCCCCCTGGCTGTACAGGCACCGGCCCCTCCAAGACCCAGCAGATGCCGGGAGGTGAGGTGCGGTGCGATGTGCGGGTGGCGGCCGTCCGGCCGCACACCCACACCATGGCCGCACCACGCAGAAAGTGAACGCGATACGTGCGCCTCATTACCTTTCATCCGTATCACTGTGACTCTTACCTGTAACGTCCATTCATGCGGTGTATACACCAGGTTGACGCCCCGCCAGGCGCACGACCCGTGCCGCCACTGACACGTCACCTCGGAACGCCAGGCTGCGCCACCCCACCAGCCGCCGGGGCCGTCACCCGAAAGTGAGTAACAGAACCCTTCAGTTCGACATGCGCACAGACAGTGCTGCGGCCCCGGTACCTCTACGGTGGTCCGCTGCCTGGAATGGACGACAACGGCCGCCGGGCCCCCTCCGAGATGCCGCGCGATGGTTCCGAGCGTTCGATATGGAGCGGTCAACAAGGCCGAGGGTGGTGGTGCAGGTACCAGCGGCGGGCTGCGCACCGTGTACTCCTCTGCGGGCCTGCACCCACGGCGATCAATCGGCCAGACGATCCACCCGCCTCAGAACCTGCCGAGAGCCCCGCCGCCGGGCTCGCGCTGCGGCGCCCGCCAGGCCGCCGAGGGAATCCGGAAAGCAGCCCGCCAGGAGACCGAGCCCGAACTCCTCTGTGACGACCGTGTCGCCCCGGGGGCTCAGGACGCCGGGGCGGCGGAAGCAAGCTGCCGATCGGTCTCGGCCGCCATCGTCGCGATGGTGGCCTCCAGACGCTGAACCGACCGGGGGAAGAGCCTGGGGCCGCGCTGCCAGCCCCGGGAGCCGAAGACTGCCCACACCGGGCCGGTGAGCTCGGTCAGCAGCTCGGCCTTCCGGTTGTCGTCGCGCTCGGAGATCGCCACTGCGCGGGCATGCGCTACGTACGTCCCGATCATCTCGCGCAGGACCGCCGCAGGCCAGGTCGGCGCGTAGGTCTCGACGTTGTCGACCATCCACTCGGTCGCCTCGTCGAGCTGCTTCGTCCACCGCTTCCGCTCTGCGCGGACGCGGGCACGCATCTCCTGCGTCCATCCCGGGTCGTCGGCGGCCGGCTACCTGCATCGCCCGGAGCCGGGACCCCGCCGAGACGATCCTGAGCATCGACGCCAGGAACTTGTCCCGGGCCTGGTAGAGCTCCCCGATCCTGCGCTTGCGGGCCTCCAGCCGCGGCACCACGAGCCACCCGGTCCCCACCGTCGTGACCAGCGCGGTCACCAGCGCGACCCCCACCGTCTCCCACATCCCCGGCTCCACCGCCATGCCCCACCTCTCCTCGCCCAGGCACTCAACCTGCCGGGGTGATGCATGCTTTCACTCTCGCCATCTTTCCGGGGACGGCTATCTCGTCGTCCGGCTCGGTGTGGACGACCCAGTTTTGGCCGCGAGCCTGGCCGCGCTCATCGGTCAGCGGCGCGCGTCGGTGCGCGACGCGTTCAGGGAATGCCAGCCGCGCCGCCGCGGCGTCAGCTCCACGGCGCGGTCTTACGAGACAGATGCCGTTCGGCCGCTGCCTCACCGGTGAACCGGTGAGGC
>NZ_JBEXCW010000155.1:0-11075 GCF_040605435.1 Streptomyces sp. NPDC005574 | reverse complement strand
CGCCGGCAGCGACGCCACCACCATGCTGTTCAACAACCACGGGGTGACCATCCCGGTCGACTTCTCCACCTCGGACCTGACGCTGGCCAAGCAGGTGCTGCTGAAGACGCAGACGAAACTCGGCACAGTCACCAAGAAGGCCGTCAAGGGCTGCAAGCCCGGTGCGGTGATCGGGGTGGACCCGCACACCCCGAAGATCGTGAACAGCGGCGACACGGTCAACCTGACCCTCTGCACCGGCTGACCGGTCCCGAGCTGACACGACGCCCGCCCCTGCACCAATCAGGGGCGGGCGCCCAGCCCATGATCCCACCGGTCCACTGCGAGGTGACCGAGCATCGACAGCAAGCCTGTCGTGATGGTGGGCACGGAAGACTCCCGACTGGTCGTGTCGCGCGGCAACAGCGCGTCAGGGAAGGCGTCCGTTACGGCTGGACCCCCCGAGAGGTCCAGTCCAGGGCCAGCTGCCACTTCTCCACGTGCCCCAACTGGTCGGGGGATGCCGCAGTGATGCCACAGCGGCCACGGCGGGCGCCCTTGACCGCATCGGCCTCCGGCGAGTCGGGATCCCACGACGCAGGCAGGAACAGCCGCCAGTCCACCGCAGCCGAGGCATAATCCCGGGCCAGATGCAGCGACACCCCGACCTGGCATTTGGTGACCTTGCCCGCGGTGCCGATGTACTGCCGCGACACACACGCCGAGGCGTCCCCGTCCTTCAAGAAGCCGGTTTCGTCGACGATCAACGCCTCCGGACCGATCGCCTCGCTGATCCGCCAGGCCAGCCGGGCCCGCACATGGGCCGGATCCCACGGGCTGGAGGTGATGAAGTGCGCCAGCGCCTGACGGTTGCCATCCTCACCCAGTCGGGCTGCCATCGGCTCCACCAACTTGCGCCGCCCGTCCAAAAGCAGTCCGCGCACATACGCCTGCCCCCACCGCCGCTGATCCCTCACGGGCCTCGGTGAAGGCGACCGCGTCATCGTTGACGGCACGCTGATCCCCACCGACCGCGTCCGCGCCGATCAGCCGTACTACTCGCAGAAACCAAGAAACGCGGCATGAACGTGCAGGTCATCGCCCGCTCTGACGGCACACCGCTGTGATTCTCCCGCGCGACACCCAGCCGCACACATGACCTGACCTCGGCCCGCGCACACGGCATCGTCCACGCCTGCCTGACCCGGCAGATCCTCGTCCTGGCGGACCGCGCCTACCAGAGCGTCGGGGCCACATTCCGCACCCCGTACCACCAGCACAGCGAACAGCCCGAGCACTACCAGCAGTTCAACCGCGACCACGCCCGGCTCCGAACCCCCGGCGAACGCGCCTTCGCCCGACTCAAGTCCTGACGCATCATGCGCAGAGCACACTCCTCCACCCGCCGCACAAGCCACACCATCCAAGCCATCCACGTACTACTGACCTGCGACTATTCAGGATGAAAGAGGTTCAGTGACGTCCTCGTCGCTGGGTTCGGAGTCGACCATCTCCCCAGAGAGGCACTGCTCATAGGCCCCGGGGTCCAGCAGACCGTGACCGCTCATGCCGAAGAGGATGACGCGTTCACGCCGCTGCCGGCGGGCTTCGAGGCCTCATCGACGGCGCGGGTGACCGAGTGCGCGGACTGCGGCGCCGGGCCTTTCTTCGGCCTCGGCGAAGGTGCGGCGGCCTCGAAGACTTGGGTCTGGGCGTAGGCCGCCGCCTCGACCAACTTGTTGTCGTACATGGCACTGACGATGGGGGCGGCGGCGTGGCAGCTCACACTCGTCCTCGGTCCAGGATCCCGAGCCGTCCGCAGCGACCAGGTCCGGGACGATCGGTTCGGCGTCACGGGCCGTGAAATCCATCGGCTGCCGGTCGAGCCGGCGGCGGTACTCACCGAAGTCGGCCGACTCACCCCGCCGGGACCGCCGTGAACGGTGCGGCGGGTGACAGGTGTTCATGCACCGCCAGCCACCCTCCGACGTCGTCACGCCGGAAGACTATGGTCTCCCGCTCGTGCAGCGTCTCAGTCCCCGTGTGAGTGAGAATGTCGGTCTCGACGCTGTGACTGAAGACAGCGCCGTCACCCCAGTCTTGGACCATCCTGTCGGTGGAGCGACACCGCAGTACCCGGAAGCCGTCGTCGGCCACCCACTGCGCCCACACGCGGCGGTACTCGGTCACGGAGCCGATGCGGTGCGGGGTGGTGTGGAACACGAACGAGGCATCAGGTGTGAACGCGGCGAAGTAGTCTTCCAGCCGTCCGTCGGAGAAGGCGGCCACGATATTGTCCGCGGCCTGCAGCACCTCGTCACTCATTTGCGGGTCACTCCATCCGTGTGTCAGTCGGTGAGTTGTGCGAGATGGCGATGGCGCCCTCAGTAGGCGACCAGTAGGAGCGCGCTTGCCCCGAGGAATAGTCCCACCAGTTGTGACCTGGTGAAACGTTCCCTGTCGAGAGCGATGGCGAGAATGATGGTGGCACCGGGGTAGAGCGACACGATGGGCCCGACGATGCCCAGCAGCCCGTGCTCCATGGCAAACAGGTAGAAGGCGAACCCGGCCGTGTCCAGGGCTCCGGTCAGTCCCACGACAAGCCACGGCACCCTTGTGGCGGCCGAGGTGCCCCTGTGCCGAAGGATCAAGGGAATCGCGCCCAGGATCGAGCACGCGCGGGCGCCCACCAGTGGCCACAGTCCGGCGCTCGGCCCGGGATGGGAGAGGAAGACCAGCTGCAGTCCCAGGGCGCCGCCCGCCGCGAGGGCCAAGAGCAGGGTTCGTACGGCGACCGCGCCGCGCTCGGCCCGCGCGGCGCGGTTGACCATGGCGATCGAAGCGATCGCACAGAATACGCCACACAGCGCGATCAGCCCGGGACTCGCCTGGGTGAACAGGCCCACCGCGAGCGGGACGACCGCCACCGTCACGGCGGTGACGGGGGCGACGAGCGTGACTCCTTCGGCAGCCAGCGTCCTGTACAGCAGGACCATCCCCAGCAGACCGACAGTGCCGGCGCAGACACCCCACATGAGGCTGGATGGCTCGGGGCGGCCCGAGTGCGTGGCCAGTAGCCAGATCACCAGCACCGGCAGACCGAGCGTCTGCGACAGCAGGACGACGAGGTCGGCCGGCGCGCTGCGCGACGCCTTGGCCCCGAGGTAGTCCGCTGCACCCCATCCGGCTGCCGCGATGGCGCTGAGACCGGCTGTGATCACAGGAGTTCAAGCCTGTGGGCCAGGCTTTCGCGCCTGACTGCAGCGAGTTGATTCGCGGCCTGCCGAGGGGAGATACCTGTAACTTCGGCGAGGTCGAGTGTCTCCGTGACCAGTGTGTGCAGGGACGTTCGTATCTTGCCGAATGAGGATTCCGCATCTGGCGTGACGTCGCCGAACAGCACCCACCACCACCAGGCGTTGGTGCCTGAGTTGGCCACGACGTCAGGAACCGTGACGGTTCCCCGTTTCTGCAGCTTTTCCTCTGCCGCTGCCGTTACCGGGAGGTTAGCCGCCTCGACGATGTACTTCGCTTTGATATGGGACTCGTTGTTCTCGTCTATCGCGTACGAGATCGCGGCCGGCACCAGCACGTCAGCGTCGTAGGACAGGCAAGCCTCCCCGTCCAGCAGGACATCGTCTGGCTGGAGCCTACCGCGGTCGATAATCCCGGACTCAAGGCGGTTGCGTAGCATGTCCTCGACGGCCAGGCCTCTCGGGTTGGCGACCGTGCCGTGAAGGTCCGAGATGGCGACGATGCGCACCCCGGCTTCTCGAAGGAAACGCGCCGTAGCTCCACCCATGGAACCGAAGCCCTGAATGGCGGCGGTGACCGACGACCTCGGAAGTGCGTCCCTGTCCAGAACCGCAAGCGTGGTCTCCGCAACACCGTATCCACCGACCAGTTCAGCGAGCCCGATGCCGCGGAAATTGGCGGAGAATGCCTCGGTGAAACGTTTTCGGGCCGCAATTGGATCGTCAATCACGCGCAGGACCGGTGCAATACACCCGTCAATCCCCAACTCGCCGAGTATCTCTTCGATGAGTTCGGCGGTCGTTCCGAGATCGTCCCCCGCCGCCCAATTGTTCGCGACGTACGGCCAAATAAACGAGAGGAATCGCGATAATATACCGCGGGCCTCGCTGCTGTGTGGATCGCAGTCGATCCCGCCCTTGGCTCCCCCCATGGGGATGTAGAGGTTCGAGGGGTCGTAGTGCAGTACTTCCTTCACGCTCATGTTTGCCGCCAAGCCCCGGACCTCCTCGTAGCAGCATCCTTCCCGCATCCGCAGGCCTCCGCTGGCGATGCCTCGGACCAGCCTGTCTATAACCAGGAAGCCTTGGCGACCGGTGATGGGGTCGGTCCAGATGATAGATGCTTCGGGGGCTTCCGACATCGTGGCTTCCAGTGCCGTCATTGAGCGAGACCGCCGTTTTTCATCGTAGTGAAAGTTGGGGAAACGAAACCGTCAACGCGCCGTCCCTCAGGGGCATTTGGGGCAGGCCGTTGCAAGGCCACGATCGGCCGTGTGCTGAGGGCTGTTGACGGTGACACCTTGGACCGGGCGGTTGGGCGCCTACCTGGCCGACGGCACGGCGCCACCACCGAACCCGCTCAGGCGTCGTCACCCTCCGCGTCCGGCGACTGCGCGTGATCACTGCCGACGGAAAAGCACTCAGGGATGTCACCTTCGCCGAGGACGCCTCCATCGTCCACCCCAGGACCGCACCACGGGCCATGCCGACCCTCCGCAACTGCGGCACTGGCGTGCTGAAAACACTCGGATCCAACAACATCTCCAAAACCACCCGACCAATCCGCGACAAGCCCCAACGAGCACCCCCATCCAGGGCCGGTCGCCCTCCGGCCCTACAACGGTCCCGTGTCGCCGATGGTTCAGTTTCAGCGGCGGGGGCAGCGTTGTCACACAGCGCCAGCGCGTGACGTTGCCGCGCCGCATTCACCAGACCTCGGGCCACTCCGCAATCAAGATCGAGTCCAACGGGCGAGCCTCCTACAATGCGGCCTACGACCACCTCACGAGGCGCCGACTTCATCTTCGACCTCCGGCAGTCCCAGGCGGCTGCCCGATCCACCACCGCTCAAATCCCTGTGGCTCCGATTTCCTCCGGGAAGCGGGGCCGCTCTCGTCATGTCCGGGCGCCGTGGGCGCCGTCACCCCCCGATGGCGGCGAGCGCGCGATCTATGTCCGACTGAGGCGACCCCGGTGGTGTGGACACACTGACAATGGATCTTGCAGATCTGGGGAAGGGTGTCCTGGTGAGACGGAAGCTCACCTATAGTGCCCGTCCTCACAGGCATTCCGCTGGCGGGGTCTTTGGCTCGTGGATGACTTCTACCGGCCGTTTACCCGTGGCCCTTCCGCATGTGATCGCTCCCCGGCTGGCGGCCGTGCGGCGACCCGCATCGCGCGCCCGCCACCGGCCCGGTCACGACGTGGCGAGCGCTTTACCGCCGTCGGAACGGGCGGAACGATCAGTGGAGCCGGAGGGTTCAAAGAGACCGGAAGGATCAGAGAGGTCGGAGTCCGGGGTGAGGTACTGGCCCGAGAGATGGTCCGCCTCTCCGGCCGCGAGCCGCAGAAGCGTCCGTGCGGAGTGCTCGGGATCGGTGAAACGGCCCTCCCGGCGCTGGGCGATGAACCACTCGACACTGCGGTCGCGCCACACATCGCCGGTGGGGTAGGTGTCCATGCCGTCCTTGGTGATCCCGAGTTCCAGCAGGCCCGGGTGGTAGCTCAGCATGGTGACGCCATGGGGACCCAGTTCGCGGGCGAGGTTCTCGGTGAGCTTGTTCACTGCCGCTTTGGAGACCGAGTATGCGGACACGTGCGGCCACCGGTACCGGCCGGCCTCGCTGGTGATGTTAATGACGCGGCCCGTACGGCGCGCGGTCATCACGGGGATGACGGCATGACAGGTCCGTACCGTGCCCATGAGGTTGACGTCGACAGTGTCCTGCCACTCGTCCCGGTCCAGCTCCCAGAACGGTCCGACGGGGCCGGTCACCCCGGCGTTGTTGACCAGGACGTCGATGGTCCCGAAGCTGTCCACGGCCTTCTCTACGACCTTGGGCATCGCAGCGGGATCGGTGACGTCAGCCCGTAGGGCCAGGACCCGGGTGTTCCGGCCCTGGAGTAGTTCGGCCGTCTCCTCCAGCGCCTCGGGGTCACGGCCGGTCAGCACCAGCTGGGCACCGGCCTCGGCGAGCGTCGCTGCGAACAGGCGGCCCAGGCCGCGTCCTCCGCCGGTGACGAGGACGGTACGACCTTCCAGGAGTCGCTGTGAGGTGGTCGGCGAGGAAGCGGTGGGGGCGGTGGTGAGAGGGCTCATCGTTGACTCGTCCATCTTCACAGGCTTCATGGTGGTCCTTCTTCATCCGGTTCACCCGGCCGTCGAGTCAGGTGAAGTGAAGGCCAGTACCGGTTCGCTGCGACACCCTCGGTACGAACGCCCCCGTGACCGACCTCACCCGCCATCTCAACGGGGTGGACGACCAAGTGGTTCACGAAATCCACACCCCGACCCCTGTATGTGGCAACTTAAATTTGAGTTTGGCACAAGTTCCGGGTTCTGACGTGTAGGGCCTTGTTGAACGGTTCCGAGTTCGGTAGAAACTGCAGATTGTGGTTACGACCTGTGGTTTCGTGGTCGTGAGGTAGTAGTTGGTCTCGTATCCGACGGGTGGGATTGTGCCCGATCTCACCGTGGAGTCGGCGATGGCAGTACCAGTCCACCCATTCCGCGGTGGCAAGCTCGACCTGGGAGTGCGTCCTCCAGGTCCGCCCCGGTTTGATCACCTCGGTTTTGAGAAGGCCGATCGCGGACTCCATGAAGGAGTTGTCGTAGGCGTCACCCGCGGAACCGATCGACGCGGCGATGCCGGCGGCAGCCACGGCCGAACATTTTACAGGTGGGCGAGATCGCTCCGCTGATCACCTCAAGTACGGGAAAATAGGGCTGGGCGTCCCGGTCAGCCGATGGGCCTGCGATGCGAGCGAGCTCGTTTTACAGGATGGCGATGGGGGCCGACCAGGCGACCACGGATTGTTGCCAGGGCATCGGATCCCCGGTGCCGGAGCACGTGTGTCAGACTCCGCCATCTCCCTTACTGACTTCGGCTCGTTAGGGTGATCTTTCTGGAAGTCCCTGATGAGCCGGGAGTGTTGTCTGTATCCCGTGGTGTATGAGGTATGCGGATGGGGGCGGGCTGACCCTTGCGGGACGTCGGCGCCGGGAGACGGTCCGGATGCAGGCGGCCGAGCTGTTCGAGCAGAACATCAAGCCGCCGGACATTGCACGGCGCCTTCGGGTGAGCCTGAAGTCGGCCTACCAGTGGCACCAGCTGTGGCGGGACGGTGGCGTGCACGCTCTGGCCTCTCGTGGCCCGAGCGGATCGCAATGCCGCCTGTCCCCGCGCTGTCTGGAAAAGCTGGCCGGGTACCTCGATGAAGGGCCGGCCGCGCATGGCTGGGTGGAGGACCAGGTGTGGACCGCGGCGAGGGTGGCCACGCTGATCGGCAGGAAGTTCCACGTCGCCTACAGCGTCTCGGGGGCCACCCGGTTGATGCACCGGCTCGGCTTCAGCCCGCAGGTGCCCGTACGGCGGGTGGCCGAGCGTGACGAGCAGGCCGTCACCGTGTGGAAGGAGGCGACCTGGGCGGAGGTAAAAGGGCCCGGGCGGCCCGCGGAAGCTACATCTGCTTCGAGGACGAAGCCGGGTTCACGCGACGGCCGCCCCAAGGACGGACCTGGGGCCGGCGCGGCCGCACCCCGGTCGTGACCATCAGCGGCCGGCGATCCGGACGGCTGTCGGTGGCCGGGCTGATCGCGATGCGGCCCGGCTCCCGTACCCGGCTGTGCCACCGCCTGCGCACTCACCCCGCGGGCAAGGGCAAACGCCGCAGTATGGGCGAGCGCGACTTCATCGCGCTGATCGACGGCACCCACCACCTCGTCAAGGCCCCGATCGTGCTGGTCTGGGACCGGCTCAACACTCATGTCTCCCATGCCATGCGTGAGTTGATCGCCGAGCGTGAGTGGCTGACGGTGTTCCTGCTGCCCGCGTACTCGCCGGACCTGAACCCCGTCGAGTGGGTATGGGCCCATGTGAAGCGCAGCCTGGCCAACCTCGCCGTGGTCTCCCTCGGCTCGAAACCCTGGTCCGCAACCGGCTCAAACGCCTTCAGTACCGGCCCCACACCCTCGACGGCTTCATAGCCGGCACCGGCCTGATCCTCGCCGAACCAGTCTCACCTTGACGAGCCGAAGTCAGTAGCCTCTCCGGGGCGCCCGCCGAGCACGGACGCAGCACATGGGAGGAGACCACGATGCCCCGGCTCCAGGACGTGAAGGACGAGGTCATCCACCTGCGTTCCGCGGGAGTGGACTTGGGCAAGCGGTTCCTGCTGGCTTGTGTCCGCGTTCCCTCGGCGAAGCGGACCGGCAGTTGGTCGCTGGAGACGGAGCGGTTCGGCACCACCACCGCCGAAGTGCGGCGCCTGCTGGCCTGGCTGCTCGAGCGCCGGGTCGAGGTGGTGGTCATGGAGGCGACCTCGGACTACTGGCGCGGTGTCTACTACCTGCTGCAGCCACACCTGAACCTGATGCTGGTCAACCCCGCCCACCTCAAGGGCATCCGGGGCCGCAAGACCGATCCGAGCGATGCGGCCTTCCTGGCCCGGGCCGGCGCCTCCGGCATGGTGATGGCCTCCTTCGTCCCAGACCGTGACATCCGGGAACTGCGCGATCTCACCCGCCGCCGCACCGAGTTGGTCCGGGCAGCGGGCTGGGAGGCCCAGCGATTGGAGAAGGAACTCGAGGACACTGGCATGAAGGTCTCCGCCGTCTCAGCGACATCACCGGCGCCAGCGGCCGGGCCATCCTGGAAGCCCTCGTCCACGGTGAACGCGATCAGGCCCGCCTTGCCGACCTCACCCGCTGCAGGGCCCGAAACAAGATCCCCGCCCTCATCGACGCCCTGGACGGTGAATTCACCGACTACCACGCCTTCATGGTCCGCCACTACCTCGACGAGATCGACCGCTGGAAGAGCCTCATCGCCGCCTTCGACGCCCGCATCGCCCACCTCCTGGCCGACCACGCGCGGGACATGGAGGTCCTGCAGACCATCCCGGGCATCGGCCGGCTCGGCTCAGAGATCATCATCGCCGAGACCGGAGGCGACATGGCCCAGTTCGCCTCCGCCCACCACCTGGCCTCCTGAATCGGGGTCTACCCCGGCCAGAACGAGTCCGCCGGAGTCAGCAAGTCCGGACGCACCCGACCCGGCAACGCCAACCTCAAGCGCCTGCTCGGCGTCGCCGCCATGGTCGCGATCAGCAACAAGGACTCCTACCTCGGAGTCTTCTTCCGCCGTCTCGCAGCCAGACGCGGCGGCAAACGCGCACTCGTCGCGGTGATGCACAAACTCGTGATCGCCATCTGGCACGTCCTGCACGACCACGAGCCCTACCGAGATCTCGGAGCTGACCACTTCACCCGCCGCGACCCCGAACGCGCCATGCGCCGCATGCTCAAGGAAGCCAACAGCCTCGGCCTGACCATCCGCTTCGACCCCATCCCAGCCTGACGGCTCAACCACGAGTCATTTTCGTGTCAGTCCCCTTAATGAGGAACACACCTGCCCGATCGTGATCTGGTCAGTAATCCGGAGAAGCAATCAGTTCATCCGGTTCGGCGGAATTGGTGGTCATGCCCCGGCGTCGTCGCAGGCGAGTACAACAAGCAGACCCTCGATGCGAAACTCGGCGTGCAGGTGGCGAAGATGTGCGGACCTGCCCGGTCTGCGGGGTGTGCCTGAGGGTTCATCACAACGGCCGCACCCTGAGGGTGCGGCCGTGTGAGTCGGGCTGGTGGGATGCGCCAGTCAGTGGCCGTGACCGTGGCCGTGCTGCTGACCCGTCCCAGGGTGGTAGGACGAGGGGCCAGGGGAACTCTGCCGCTGGTGGTAGTGGTCCAGGTCGGGCGTCGGCGGGTAGTAGTAGGTCGGTGAGGTCGCGTCCTGACTGTGCATGGACGGGTTGGACGGGTTGGACGGGTTGGACGACTGGGTATTGGGCGTCTGGTACCCGGGTGGGAAATCCCCCATTCCGTATCCGACTCCCGGATTCCTGCCTATCTCGTACAGCGGGCCACCCTGATGTGGGGCAGCCATCACGTCCAGCGTGGTCCCGACGGCGCCCGCGAACGTACCTAGTCCGCCGAGTGCACCGGCCGCGCGCGAGTTCTCCGACACGACGCTGCCCAGATTGGCGCCTGCGGAGGCGATCCGGAACCCGATCGCCGTCAGCCGCTCCGGGTTTAAGGGCTTAATCTGGTGGCTCTTGTACTCGTCCCAGCCATCCCTTACGGCCAGGGCCATCTGGCCAGCGACTCCCGCCCCGTTGACGACCGTCTGCCACGTGCCCTCCTTCATGAGGTTGCTCGCGACGCCCTGGATGACGGTGGGAGTGACGTCGAGCAGGGCCTTCGCGATCTTCCTCCTGTTCTCCGCAACCCAGCCCACCGTCTTGTCCCAACGCGAGACCTCAGCTACCGCAGGGTTGTTCCTGGCGACCGCGTAATAGTTTTTACTGTTCTGGTCGTAATAGCCGACTTCGGCCTCCTCGGGGAGCTGTGGTGCGCTTTCCCCCGGGACTGCCCTACTTGATCGAGTGGCTACGACTTCCTTACCCTTGCCCTTGCTCTTTCTGTTGTCAGTGATCCAGACTGAGTGAAAGGAACTGGCGTCGGAGTTCGCGCTGTTGACCGAACCCTGCGAAGGTGAACGTCGTTGAGGCATGTGACCCTTCGTTCTGCGTGGCGGTCGCCGCATACGGAGCCTGTACGGGCGCCAAATGCGATGCGACCGATTGGCTTCTCGCTCCGCTCGACCGTCACAACGCCTCTACGCGAACTCCGGTTCAACTACCGTGCCACACTTTTTGTCCGCCCGTGTCGGCAGCGCACCGAATTCGCCTCACTGAACCTCTTTCATCCTGAATAGTCGCAGGTCAAGAGTGTGTGGATGGCTTGTACGACGGTGCCGATACGCCGGGTTGAGCATCGGGCTC